>JAAELK010000125.1 GCA_024226935.1 Desulfobacteraceae bacterium | reverse complement strand
CGTCTTACACATCATTGTGACATAATTGAAACGGGTAATAAAAGTTGGCGATTAAAGAGTAGAAAATGATATTTTTTTTAACTTTAGGGGGGTTAAAATTGGACGCTGATGGGGGGTCAATTTTGGACGCTGTTTGACATTCGTACCCAGTAAGCGAAAGTTCCGGGAATACAATCAAGTCAGCCCCTGAACTCCTGGACTCAGAGATATAAGAAAGGTGGATATCCATATTTTTTTCGATAGCGCCTTTGATTACAGGGGCTTGAGCTAGGCAAACTGTGATAGAACTATGGTTCATTTATCCTCCGTGAAATATAATTTTAACATCTAAGGCTCGACCCCATTTAAATCTTAGCCTGGTCCGACAAGCGAGCGAGTAAGCGACCGAGCACCAGTTCTCCTTGGCAGCAATTGTTCCGCTTTTTGAAAAATATCGATGTAGTTGGCGATGTCCCTTACTTTTTCATATTCCTGGGGCAAATTGGTTTCCAGAACCAGTTTTTTCATCCTACAGCTACAGCCCCCTTCCGGGTTGATCAGTACACACTCATCCATAAGAAAGGATTTTAATTTTTTCTTTGACCTGGAATTTCTTTTTCTCAGTTTGGCTTCATTCTCCTCCAGCACTATAGAAAGCTCGCTGTAAGAAAGGCCAATGATATATTTTAAGATAAAAGCGATGCGTGAATCATTATCCAAACAGTGCAAAGTTGCCGTCAGGCACTTGTCACAGATCTCCCGGATCCATTTCTGTTTTTTTGTTTCTGAATAATCTGGAGCAATGCGTTTGGGCCCACGAAAATAGTCCCGCAGTATTTTTGTTGAATAGTATCTTTCTTTTTTCCAATAGGATGCTGCAACACGATACGTAATCTTGTAAATCCATGTGGAAATTTTCGCATCTCCCCTGAAAGAGGAAAGACTGTCCGCAATGTTTACCCACACATCCTGTGCTGCATCCTGGGCTTTGTCCTCATCCTGAATCATTCTGCGGCAGACAGTGGAAATCATGTTGCCGTATGGCTCAACCAAGTCTTCGAGTTTCAGCATTATCTTCCCAATACAGTTTCGTGATTATTAACTTCTCTCTTCCCTGTTGGTTCGTAAGTGTTAGCGTGTTCTCTGTCAATTGTCCACATCGGGTGAAGTAATAGAAGAGGGTTGTGACGCAAGCCCTCTTCTATTTTTAAAAACCTGTCTCTGTCAGATTATACAAAATTGACGCAAGTTTTCACATCCGGATGTATCGCATTTTTTACCGGACACATCTCCAGTATAGTCAGTGCTTTTTGTTTAAATGATGCCGGGAGTTCATCCGGGTATGAAATCTCGGCAGATAACGATTTTATAGCAAATGGTTTGTCAATCAGTTCCTTTGCAACTTTGATCTCTATTTTTTGGGGATCATAGCCGTTTCTTTCAAACACAGATTCCAGAATTGTAAGTACACAGGATCCCAGTGCGGCAGCAACAAGGTCGGTCGGTGATAAAGTCCGCCCTTTTCCTCCCCATTCAACAGGTGCGTCTGTGTAAATTTTTGTACCGGAATGCTGGTCGACAATTGTGCATTTTTCTTTTTCTAACATTTTGATTGTTAATTTTGACATCAGTTTCCTCCCAGATAGGTGATTACAGCGCTTTTTCATTCTGATGCAAATAATCATCGATATCTCATAAACGGGTTAATGATTTAATGACCGTGAAAACAAAAATGTTTACGGTCATTATCATTAGTGGCGGATAACAGGATTTTGTGACAACTATAATTAAATTTTAATGATTAATCTTATCCAGTGGTTGAACATCCTTTTCAAAAAAACGGTGAAAGGCTATGGGCAAATTTTTGTAATTTACTCCACTAATTTTATCGGAAAAATCAATGGCATTGTAGGTGTTCCAAAAAAGAATGACTTCATTTCCAAATGCTTGTAAAGCTGTAGACTGAATAAGTGCAGCCAGTGTTTTTCCCGTATAAGTACCTTCCAGTTTTATGTCTTGTGTTTTTTGCATAAGTTTAACCGCTGCCATACCTGGTTTTGAAAAAAGTGCATATTTTTCACCAAAGAAATCATTGTTAATGTCAACATCTTTTTCTTCTAAAGTCAGATCAGGGAATGTAGGATCACAAAATCTGAGTAGTGAAACTGTTTTTTTAAAAAGAGCCTTAAATTTTTTTGCATTTCCCATGTGAGCTTCGACAACACGGATAGCCTTTACATGTGTCTTCAGTCCGCTAACTTTCAGTCCAATAATCAATCCGACTGCAGTTCCCATGGTACCCATAGTAACATATATTTTATCCGGTTCAGGCACTAAACCTTTTTCAATCTGATCATTGAGTTCCAGACCGGCATTAACATATCCGATCGTTCCCAGCGGGGACGATCCTCCAGGCCATATAATATAGGGGAATTTTCCCGTGGTAATAAATCGTTGTATCATTCTTCCAATAAGGGGAATATACATCCCTTTTTCGGAATTGTAATGACGGAGCCGAGAAGATGAGACATGACCCAATTTCAGGTTACGAGCAACATAATCTGCGTTTGGTTGAGACATAAGCATACAAGTACAGGCGAGATTAAACTTTTTTGCATAAACAGCTGTAGCCAGTGCATGGTTAGATCCTGTCGCACCAAAGGTTAGTATCTCTTTAGCATTTTTTTGACGTGCATCTGCCAGAAGATATTCCAGCTTCCTAATTTTGTTCCCACCATATAAAGATCCACTCATACCATCATTTTTTAGATATAATTTGCAAATTCCCAAGTCTTTTCCCAATTGTTCCAATGGAATCACTGGTGTAGGAAATTTACCCAGGGACACATAGGGTAATTTTTTTTCAAGAGTTGGAAATCGCTTAAATAAAAAGTTCACCCTCCCTCCTTATCAGTTACAGTGTGTACACAGAAGACGTTCGGTCTGGTAAAAATCTAATTCACCCAGGGCTTGATGAAATCTGTGATATATCCCAAGGCAACTTCCCGCTGCCCCTCCGGATTTGAAACCTTGTCAGAATATGGCAATCAATACATAATATTCATATCTGCAATGATCGTATCGATCGGAAATTGACAAGGGTCTTAATGTCAATCGTTTTGTTTTTAAAGTTGGAACCATAACAACCTATAATTATTATGCATTTATCTTCCAGCAGATACAATATAGCATTCCATTGGTGCGGTTAAACCATGGTCATCAATATAATCTGATACGGATTCTCGGATTAATTGAAACATCTCCTTACGTATTGATTCTTTTAACTTTGAAATAGCATTTCCAAACGGCGATGCTGCTAAGCCTCCAATGAGAAACTCTGAAAAGGGAGAATAGCGCATTTGTTTAATCTCTAAGCAAATCTGAATACTCTTGAAGCCAGCTAATTCAAATAACTCTCTCAACTGTATAGTATCGCCTAATGTAAATGCAGACGAGAGTGTTAAAGCTGCTTTTGCACCCACGTATCGCTCAATTGCTTTGTGTAATGCCAAATAAAATGGAAAATATTCCAATGAACGCCAAATACTGAAAAATACTCGCCCCTCCGATGTCAGCACACGATTAATTTCTGTGAGTGCCCGGGTTTGATCAGAAAAGTATTGTAATCCTTGTTGGCACAGTACAACATCAAATTCGGCATCAGGAAAGGGCAATGCTTCTGCATGACCTTGCTTCCATTCAATAGGGATGGTGTCCGGCGAACATATTTCGCGCGCTTTTTTCAATACGATCTCGTTTACGTCCACACCCGTAATGCTCACTGATTTGCCCATGGAATGGTAGGCACACCGCGAAACAATACCCGTACCACATCCAATATCCAGGATTTTATCACCACTACATAAATTTGCCCTACCTACAATATCTTGGGCCCACTCACCACTAAAAGCAGGAACGATATATTTTTCATAAGCTTCTGGACCATCTTCAAGCAATTGCCAGCCGTTTTTGTTATTCATAGATTTTTCCATTTTATTAGTGCCAACGATTATATGTGTGGTTCTGTGTACTCTTTATTTTTCTATTGCTAACACAAAATTATTGATGGCAAGCTGAATTGTATTAATGGGAAAGGGGTATTCTCTTTGCCATAATTCTATATTTTGAAAATTACCATAAATCTTTCCACTTCGTATGATTAACTTTGATGTCCTAATGTCTCGCATAATCGATTGGGCCTAATATCAACGAGAACTTTAAAAAATGGGTTAAAATTTTTAATCAAGATAGGGTTGGTCTGATAATCATCCGGATATTTTTTTAGCAATTTGGTGGCCACTGGGTCCATGACTACCGGCTGGTTTTCGAAAAAGGTATCTGGAGCGTTTTGTTTAAAATTTTAATATGGAAAATAAAATTATCCAATGGGTCAGAATCAACGGGAAATCTTATTATTGTTTCATAAGGGGTTATCTTTATTGAAGATGGAATAATATTTTTTTTGCTGCCATCCTTATAGGTTATTGAAAAACTATTGTTTTTTTGTTTTTTAACTGCCTTTTCATCTACACGGATCTTAATTTCAAGATCATCATTCACGAAAGATTCGGCAAGCCATGATATAGGAAATACCGGGATGATTGATGCAAACCACGGCCCCCATAAATACGGATGGAAATCTTGATAAGTGAATATACTCGATGATCCAGTTTTCATAAATTGACAACATCTTGGCTGTCGGTTATTCTCTCCACGTTAACAATAAGCCTTATGTTTCAGCGATGGAGATGATTTGTAACGTCCCCATGAGTTAAGATGCATGTGTTTGGATG
>JAAELK010000124.1 GCA_024226935.1 Desulfobacteraceae bacterium | reverse complement strand
TAGTAATTTAAAAACGATGGCTTTTGACACAGGCATCACTGTGCTGGGTCCGTTTTTATTTAATTGGGGCAGAGCTGCTGCCGGACTTTTGGTCACGATATCCAGTTTAACCAGCATGGCATAAAAGATTTTTAAAGCAGATCGATGGTGTTCCATCCTGCTGTAGCTGAGCCCTTTTTGTTTTAACTGAGTTATCCACAGACAAATGTGAGTCCCCTGGGCCTGAATAATAGGGATGCCTTGTTCTCTCAAATATCTGGCAAACATGCCCATACAGGAAGCATAGTTTTCAACCGTTTTATCAGCATATCCACAGACTTCAGACAGCTGTGTTTTGTATTCATCCAGCAGAGCAATCATGGGGTCACCTCACTGTTCAACCCCATATAGGGATGGATCTGCATGTAAACAGCATATTTATCCGGATTGAGGTGGGTATATTTCTTGGTACTATTGCTTCTCATATGCCCCAGAACATGCCTGGTTATTTCAGGGTCAGACACCTTGTTCATATGGGTCGCAGCCGTATGTCTGAATAGATGGGCATGAAGATGTTTGCTAATATCAAGTGAATCCGCAGCCTTTTGGAAGACATCCTGTAAAGTTCGTGGCGCAAGCCTTTTATTTCTTTTGGATAAAAACAAAGGGCCTTGTTTTTTATCAAGAAATCCAAAATACTGAATCAATATAAGGCACAAAATTTTGGGCATGATAAGTGGTCTTTGCTTCCCCCCTTTTTCAGTGATTTGCAAAAGGCCAGTTTCAATATCCACATTTTCAATGTTCAGGGAAATCACAGAAGATAAGCGTAGACCAAGGAGACCCAGCATCATAATCATGACAAGATTTCTAAAACCGGAAGCATCAGATGCCCGACCATAAAAAAAATTTAAAAGACTGTTATACTCTTCAATAGTCAAAAAATGGGGAATCGTTTTTTCAATCTTAGGATAGGGAAAGTCCGAGGCAATATTTATCTTTATCCACCCGTTCAGTTTTAAAAAATGAAAGAATTGTCTCAAGCTCCAGATCCGGGCTTTCTTGACATGGATGGAAGGGTTCCGATACTGGGTAATGAATTCTTTTAAATGCTTGTAAAAGATGCCCTGAATTGAGCCTACTGGCCCCTTGTTAATGAACTTATTAAATTCATTGAGCCTTACCCTTAACGATTGAATGGACCTGGTTGCAAAATTTGAGACTTTACAATAATCGAGAAAATGTTCTATCTTAATTGCCAGCATAGAGGATCTCCTTTCTTTTTGGGAAAAAAGTTAAAAATTGCTGTTTGGGAGGTTCTCTATGCTTCTACTACAATTTTAACACCTGACAAATCCTTTTTTGAGCTAACCGCGGGGTTTGAGGGT
>JAAELK010000123.1 GCA_024226935.1 Desulfobacteraceae bacterium | reverse complement strand
TCGTTGCGCCTGAAATCCAAAATAATTAGGAAAATAGAGCCCAAAGGGCTGTTCAAGCGGTAAAGTAATCTCCCGCCCTAAAAAAAATCCCCCGAATTACCTTTGGACGGGTGTACAAAAAAATAGGTGGTGAATTTGGGAAATTCCTGTTTTGTTGATGGCTACTTTATTGTTATTTAATCCTGGAGCGTTATCTTCCTGGATCACTCCATTTTTTGGGACAAAATACAGCATGTATGGAATAGGAGTCATTTTAATGTTAACTGTATATCTAATACAACGAATCAGGTTACAAAAAGCAGATAACAAAAAAAGAATTTGATGTCGCTGTCGCAGATGCGTAAAATGGGGACATCGCTTTACGAAAGGATATGCTATGAAATTTCAAAAAATTTTATTTTTATCTGTCTTTTCCATTGTTAGTGCATTGAGTTTTGCGGGCTTTTGCGCGGCTGAAAACTCTTCCCCCCCTCCCCCCGACCACGATGAACTCACTGAAAAAATATTTAATTTACTCTACCAGAAAAAAGAAAACACCGAACAATTTAAAAAAGTGGAGTTGAAAGACCTTCTTAAAGAATTAGCCAACCTCGAAAAAAACACGACCAATGAAGGGGATAAAAACGCAATTATTTTTGTAAGGGCTGAAAGCTATTACAGACTGGGAAAGCCCAAAAAAGCCTATGTTGCATTTTTCCGGGTCAAACTGCGGCTGAACACTAAAGATCATCCATTGTATCCCATTGTTGAAAAACGACTCAAAAAATTGGCAAGGGAACTCAAACCCATGAAAAAGCCAAAGAAGGATCATGCTCACATCGACTTGGCAATCCTGGTTTCAATACTATTTGCAATTTTCGGCATAATCCTGATTGTTTACGACCTGAAAAGATCAAAAAGACAACGCTATGATGCAAGAATACTGGATAAAAACAGTTTAATCTCCTACGAAGAGATGCGGGAACAAGATGGTAGATGTTCCAAAAATGCGGTTTCAGAATACTTAAATTGGAGAAAAGAACTACCCGATGAACAAAAATCCTGGGATGAACTGTCACCAGCCAAAAGGGAAAAATTAAAATATGCCAGGCTCATTATCAAAGGCCATGACATGATTGAAAAGGTCAACAAAAAAGCACCATATCCCATTTCATTTATATCCAAAATTCCATATCTTAATACAATTCCCCATTATTGGCAGTATATCATTACAGGAGTCGTCTTTGTCGGATTATGGAAGGGTGTGGAGTCAGTAGGGTTTTGCACTGAAAAATCTTTTGGGGAATATGCGCTCCTGGCCACATTTGTCATATCCTGCCTTTCCGGCATTAGAATAATGGCAGAAAAAACAATCAATGCACTGGACGAACTTGTCAGCATGCTTGAGCCTGATGGAGCTGAAAAAAGTATAAAAAAATTATCCCGATGGGTTGAAAACCTTTTCAGGAGCCATCGTCAATATTATTTTTTTGTAATTGTCATGATCACAGTCGTCTTTTCCCTGTATTACAAGAACGATCTCATTCTTAAAAACAGCATACAATTGAATCTTGATATCATCTTTTGCATCTTTCTGGTCTGGATCGCATCCTCTTTAATCTGGTTTTTGACAGGTTCACTTTTTTTGATGCATAAACTCTGCAATTTAAAAGATCTTTCCATGAACCCCCTGTCACCCTCCAAAACCATGGGCCTTGAGAAGATGATCTCGGTCATCGGAACCTATAATATCGTGTGCAGCATGGTATCATCCTTTGGATGTTCAATTGCCGTTTACCAGGCAGTTAAAGAGGGACAAAACCCTCTTCAGGGGTCATTTTGGTTCTTTTTTATTACACCCATGCTTATTTTTTACTGGATTTATCCATATATAAAAATCGGAAACCTCGTAAAAGCAAAAAAAATTAACCGGATGAACTTTGTAAAAACAAAAATTTCTCTGCTTTTCAATGAATGGAAAACATCGGAGGACAACCTTCAGTACATCAATGAAGAAAAAATATACCATAAAAAAAACCATTCAACACCGACAAGTGATCCGAAAAACGAGAAAAAAAATATAGATGACAAGTTAAAAGGCATGGAACAATATTATAAAATAGGTTCATCCGATTAACGCGTACTTTTTTCTATGAAGATCAAAAAGCTTCAATTTGAAAAATTCAAAATCACGATATCCATAGGCCTGCCTTTTCATAGTTTTAATTTTGTTATTGGT
>JAAELK010000122.1 GCA_024226935.1 Desulfobacteraceae bacterium | reverse complement strand
TTGTCAGCAATCTTGTCATCAACGCCAACCACGCTATGCCGAATGGTGGAACTATTACAATCCGAACAAAGAATGTAGAGATTAAAACTAAAAGTATCCCGCCCTTATCTGCTGGAAGGTACATCAAAATCGTATTTGAAGACCATGGCGTCGGTATCTCAAAAAAACATCTTTCAAATATATTCGAACCATATTTTACAACGAAACAAAAAGGGAGCGGTCTCGGATTGGCAACCACATATTCTATCATTAAAAGGCATGGTGGTCACATTACTCTGTATTCCGAGATCGAAAAAGGAACCGTTTTTAATATCTACCTGCCAGCTTCATCAATGGGTATAAAGGAAATTGAGAATAGGGAAGAAGCCAAACATGCAGGACAAGGCAGAATTCTGATAATGGATGATCAGGAACCCATTTTAAAGATGGTTGGAAGGATGTTAAACAGTATGGGGTATAAAACTGAATTTGCCATAAATGGCACTGAGGCTGTAAAAAAATATCGAGAAGCCTTTGTATACAAAAAATCATTTGATTTAGTAATTCTGGACCTTACAATTCCTGGAGGCATGGGAGGAACCAAGACTATGATAGAATTATTAAAAATGGATTCAAATATAAAAGCAATCGTTTCCAGTGGATATTCCAATGACCCCATAATGGCAAATTATGAGGATTATGGATTTTGTGGTGTTGTGCCAAAGCCATATTCAAAGGCCCAATTATCTGAAGTTTTGAATAAGATTTTCAAAGAAAAAGGATAGACCTGGCGGTCATGATCTGGTAGATAAAAAGTGGACACTTTCTTAAGAGTGATTTATTAATCATTCAGGAGGTGTTCAATGAAAAAGGAAACAAACGTTTAAGAATGGAACGTGAAATCTTAAAAAAGGCGACAGCCTTCTTCGCAAAAGAATCATCCATTGACTTTACTTTTAAATTTCAATAAAAATAAAATTGAATCAAAAAGAGGAAGCCATTGAGAATGAATCCAGTAAACAGGGGGCATATCACACACAGAATGGTTTACAATCTTTTAAAACCACAAAACCTTTTTATAAAAACAATGATCTGGTTATCACTGCTCTGGCTCCTACCGACGGCCATTGCCAATGCCGGTGCCTCCGGCAAGTCGGCCAATTTTTACTGGATAGATATTTTCATAGGCCTTGCCGGAGGCCTTGCTTTTTTCCTATATGGCATGGAAAAGATGAGCAGTGGCATGAAAAGTACCGCAGGCGATAAAATGCGTTCCATCCTTGCCTCTCTAACCAAAAACAGAACAATTGCTCTTATTGTAGGCGCCTTTGTCACCATGGTGATTCAGTCATCCAGCGCCACAACAGTGATGCTGGTCAGCTTTGTCCAGGCAGGTCTTTTAAACCTGGTCCAGTCCATGGGAGTTATACTAGGAGCCGATATCGGCACCACCATCACAGCCCAGATGATTGCATTCAAGCTCACTGATTATGCGCTTCTCATGGTGGCCATTGGATTTTTGCTCAAAATGTTGGGGAAAACAGAAAAATTCAGGTCTGTGGGGGATATTATTCTGGGGTTTGGCATTCTTTTTTTTGGAATGAAATTGATGAGTGATGCCATGAATCCTCTGCGCAGCTTTCCCGCCTTTATCAACCTGATGAAGGATCTGGAAAATCCATTCATGGGCATTTTATTCGGGATGACCTTTACCGCAATCGTCCAGAGCAGCAGCGCAACCACAGGGGTGCTCATAGTTCTTGCCCAACAGGGACTGATTTCCCTTGAAGGTGGCATCCCTGTTATTTTTGGCGCAAATATCGGCACCTGCGTCACCGCAGCTCTTGCCGGCATTGGTGCCTCCAGGGAGGCCAAGCGGGTAGCCATGGCCCATGTTCTTTTCAAAATTGCAGGGGTCTGCCTCTTTATTTTCTGGATTCCCCAATTTGCCGATCTTGTCCATACATTAACCAGCAGGTTTGGTGCAGGCACGGCACGGCAACTGGCCAACGCCCATACCCTGTTCAATGTGAGCCTGGGCCTTGTTTTCCTACCTTTTATCTCAATTTTTTCAAAAATTATTTATTTAATCTATCCCAGACAGAAAAAAGCCAAATCCCAGGAAATAGAGACCTTGTATATTAAAGAAGCCGTACTGGATACCCCTTCCCTTGCCATTGACCTGGCCCGGGCGGAAATGTCCCGCATGGCAACACTATTGGGACGAATGCTCAATGCGATCATCATACCTTTCCTTTCCGATGAAATCCATATATCAAGGCAGGCAGGATCAGATGATGACACATCCCTTCTACTCAAAGAAATTCCTAAAAAAGACGCAGTTTTCCCAGATCTCACCCTGCTCCAGGGACTTGATCTACGCGAGGAAAAAATAGATTTTATAGAAGAAAAATTAACCGAGTATCTCACCCATATTGCCCAGGGGACTATTACCGAAAAACAGGCAGAAGAAGTTTTTGGAATGGTTTCTATTATAAAGGATATGGAAAGTATGGGAGATATTATTCACAGGAACATGATCCCCCTGATTGACAAGAAAAAAAAGCTCCTCTACGATTTCTCCCTTGAAGGAAAAGAGGAATTGCTCATTTACCACAGCAAGGTTTCAAAACAGATCAAGCTTCTGGAAGCGGCGTTAAAAGAGCCCAATGCCAAACTGGCCGATAAAATCATGAAAAAAGAGCGAAAATATCTGGATTTGGAATCACAATACCGGGCAAAACACTTAAAACGGATTATTCTGAACAATGAAGAATCGATGGAAACCACTGAAATCCATCTTGAACTTATGGATCTTATGAAACAGATTGTCTTATATTCTGCAAATATCGCCCAGACCTATATTGGAACCACACCTGAGAAAACAAATGATCATCATGGTGTAAAACCCAACAAATAACCGAAATACCCAATTTGACAGATACAAAACATCTCTGACAACAAATTCTCTGATTCTTCGGGATAGACCCGCCACCTAAGGTAGGACACGGTGGGCCTATTGGGAAAAATTTGATTATTGGGAAAAATTTGATTATTGGGCGGTATATTGGGGAATGCCCCTGCTTGCCGTCACCGGTATAGCACTCAGGTGTCCGGCATCGGTTTTATTCCCCGGTTGCCGACATGGCGTAAAACTGTTTGATATACATTTTTTGGACCCCATAGGACCAATGAACCTCTTTGAGTAACCGGGCGGCTTCCAAGGAATTTTTTTCTTTGAGAAAGCCGATGAACCGGTCATGCTCTTCGCAATTTCTCAGTTCCCACCCCGGAATATAGCTCTGGCCCTGGAAATCGTAGAGCCTATGTTTGATGGGAAAAATAAATTTTTCCAGCAAAGGGTTATCAGACAGGCTGTTCACCACATCATGGAAGGCCAGATTGGTTTTGAACAACTTTGAAAAATCATCCTTTTGGATATCCTTTCTCATCTGCTCATTCAACCGTTCCAGCCTGGAAATATGGGCAGGTTTAATCTTATCAAAACAATCCTGAACAATGGCAGCTTCGATGATGCCGATGCTGTCATAAGCATCTTTTACATCCGAAAGTTCCAAGGCGTTGACCATGACCCCCCTTCTTGGAAGAATGGTGACAAAGCCTTCTATCTCCAGATGAATCAACGCATCCCTTAAGGGAGTTTTACTGATGCCCAGCTGTTTTGCAATTTGATTCAGGTTGATGGTGGAACCGGGGGTAAGCCCGCCAGTGATCATTTCATTTCGAAGGTATTCGTATACCTGTTCCCGCAATGACAAAACGTTCAACCAAGTTTTCATTATCTACTGCCGCCCTTTTTTTCCATGCCAAATGCCCTTTTTTATATATGAATTCAGGGGTTCTGTCAATGATACTGCCCTTCCCCAAATTCACCACCTATTTTTTTGTACACCCGTCCAAAGGTAATTCGGGGGATTTTTTTTAGGGCGGGAGATTACTTTACCGCTTGAACAGCCCTTTGGGCTCTATTTTCCTAATTATTTTGGATTTCAGGCGCAACGA
>JAAELK010000121.1 GCA_024226935.1 Desulfobacteraceae bacterium | reverse complement strand
CTTCCACGGCATCATTGATGGGCCGGATAATCTGCAAAGCAACCACAAAAATCAATAGCCCCACAATAACCAGAACAATGATCCCGACAATGATATTATATTTTATCATTTGATTCACGGCACCCATGAACTCATCTTTATTTTGTGTGACCGCAATACTCCAACCGGTCAAGGGGACAGCAGCAAATCCTGCTATTTTCTGGGTCCCCTTAAAAAGATATGCATTGGCACCGGATTCCTGGGCCATCATCCGCTTGGTAATGATACTCATACCTTTAATAGGTTTCAAATCAAGTTTAAAATATATTCACTTTTAGGATGGGAAATTATGATACCTTCTTTATCTATCATGAAAGGGTAGCCGGTTTTACCAATTTTAATCGTACTCATTTGTGCGGAAACCCAATCCAGTTTGAGTACTACTCCAAGAACTCCTGCAAATTTGCCGGCCCTGGTCTTGACGGGTACAGAAAGAACCACCACCGGCATCCCGCTAGACTTTGATTTCACAGGGACCCCGATAATACTTTTACCAAGCTTACCTGCCTCAAAATAATCCCGACCCATCACGGAAATTTCTGTGTTTTTAAATTTCCCTCCCTGGCTGTCGGCAATAGGAGCACCCTGACTATTTGACATAAAAAACAACTCATAACGATCTCCAAGCTTACCATGCAGATCCCCGAGATAGTTATCCAGTTTTTTGATAGCATCTGTGGAATTTTCCATCCCATCTGTCGCTATGGTATTTACAGTATCCCGCAACAATGGACTCTTAGCCACTTCAGCGGCAAATTTAAGTTCTTGTTCCAAAAATAGTTGTGTTATTATCGAAAGATCCTTGGCCACCTGGGATGCTGAAGCTTTTCCTCCCTGGACAAGGGCATTTGATGCAGTCATAATAGAAATAATCCCGACAATCAGCATGGGCACCAAAACCGCCAACAAACCACCTCCAATCAATTTGACGCTTAACTTAAGATCTTTGAGTTTTGTCATACATTTTCTCCCCGTCTTAAATATTCATATTTTTTCTAAAGGCATTGCCGGGTATTCAGCCCAATAATAGTACACTTAAATTTTAATACAATTCACCATGTTATCTTATATAGCAACATATTTTTCCTTACTTAACAAACACCACCTAACTAAATCTGCTTAACTAAATTATATTTTTTTTGACGATATTAATCTGTAAGATAGAGCAATTTATATAATCAGGCGGGCCAGTTCTTTTGCCTTTTCAAATCCAGGTTCAATAATGGCCAGCATTTTTTCTTCAGACACCCCATAGGTATCCCGACCTTCGGCAATCATTTCTTCAATACCGGAATTGTCTTCATCTTCCCGGAGAATGGCCACAAGCCTGACAGGTCCCAGAGATTCATAATCTGGAACCGATTGCCCATGGTGTCCTCGAATGGCCGCAGAGATATTTTCCGGCAACCCCCATTCACTACAGATCCAAGCGGCCACCTGGGCATGATCCCAATCTAGATATTGCCTTTCCAGGACAGCCAGATCTCCGCCCTCAAGGTGCCATTTTTTAAAAATAGGATCATATTCTTCACTCCTGTGGCAAGCGAGGAAAGGCAATGCCATATCCTGAAGGAAAGCTGCCGTAAAACATTCGCCTTCCTTTGCAGGACAAAGTATCTGAGCCAGATCATTGGCCAATACAGCCCGCTTGGCCGAAGCCAGCCAGAATTGCGCTGGATCATGCCATTGACAGGATTGTTTTGGAAGACCCTTTGCAACCCCGACACCCAACACCATGGACTCCAACTGAGATATCCCGACCAGGGCAATGGCCTGGGTAAGATTTTCCACTTTTTTACTGGGCGAAAACACAACAGAATTGGCTATACCCAACACCTTCACCGATAGCCCTGGATCAAGAGAAAGAGAATCGGCAATGGAGTTAAGAGAAGAATATGGACTTCTGATTTTTTGAAGAATCTGCATCACCACCGCCGGAAATGAGGGTAATTCGTACCCTTTGAGTATTTTTTTCAGTTTTGCTTTTGGATTTGTTTTTTTAGTAAAAAAAGAGAACATATCTCACCTTAATTATTATTCAGCACGGCGGGCCATTTTATTTCCCAATATACTTAACAAACCCCCAAGCCCCATATATCCAGTAATAGCCTGTAAAGAAACAAAAATCTGGGCCGCCAAAGATTCCGGAACGGCATCCCCATAACCTAAAGTTGTCAGGGTCACAAAACTAAAATAGATGGGAGAAAACCAGGTTTCATGAACTCCATAATCTATTTCCAGCATGGTATAAATTGATGCAAAGATCAGGGTGGCACCCAACAGCCATACGAACCATCGAAAAATACTTCTACCACAATCCGATGTAAACCACCAAATCCAGTAAATAATTTTATTCCACTGGCTTTGGGTTTGAAATTCGAATAGATAATTTTCGTCTGCAATATACCTTCGGACCATATAAGCACCTCGAAGATCCAGGCCTCGGATATCCGCCCCAACCCAGTCAGCCTTTTTAAAATTACGAATTCCAAGCAGTCTAGATCCTTGCATATTAGCTAATTCAAAATTAGTATTGGCCACATTGCTATGCTTTAAATCACTTTTCTCCAAATTAGCCCGGGTGAAAACCGCACCGGACAGGTCTGCTTCGGATAATCTTGCCCGGGACAAATTAGAAACCCGCAAATCAGCAGCCACCAATGTGGAACGACTGAGTACCGAATCGCTCAAATCAGCATTAATCATGCTTGCGTGGGAAAGATTGGCTCCACCAAATCCAGACATTTTTGCACTGGATTCGTTTAAACTGGCATGACTTAAATCTGCACCAATGAACTCACACTCGTCCAGAATGGCTTTTTCCAGACTGGCTCCCTGTAAACTTGCGTAACTTAAATTGGCTTTAGTAAAATTGACCCGGTTCATATTGGCAAAGGACAAATCATACCCGGAAAGATCTAACCCGGAAAGATCTTCATTATTCAAACTAATTCCCCGCAAATCCAGTTTCAACGGCCGTTGGCGATTGCCTGGGCAACAATCGGTTTTCAGAATATGAATCATATGCTCCCGACAGGTCCCGGCGAATTTTGGATCTATCTGATGCCAACGCGATTTCAATACTTTTATATCTGGAATATTAACAGGTAATCCCTCCCTTTCATATGCCCGCATTCATCCACGATATTTACTCCAAACTTTTAACTTCAAACAAAACAAAGTGTCATTGAGTATGGCATATCATTATCCAATTACTCATACTATATTATTCCGTTTAAAAACTAAAGACTATATTTATTAAACCTAATATAGATAGAACCTAAATATAGATGAAATAAATCATCGGGAAAACAATTCGCATCTGTACCCACTTTTTTTCTTGACCTGAATCCCGGGTTCTGGGATGTTTAGCTCTTAATTTTTAATTCACAATAAGGAAGCAATAATGAAATTTACCATCGACCATTTTAATATCAATGTACTGGACCTTGAAAAAAGTTTGACCTTCTATGAAAAAGCGCTTGGGCTAAAAGAAGAAAAACGCAAAACAGCTACCGACGGCAGCTATATCATTGTTTTTTTGGGAGATGGCACCACAACTGGCAAACTTGAACTCACCTGGCTCAAGACCCAGCAAATCCCCTATAATTTAGGAGACGAAGAGTTCCACATCGCCTTTAAAACCCCTGATTTCGATGCTTCATATGCCCTTCATAAAAAAATGGATTGCATCTGTTATGAAAACAAAGAAATGGGTATCTATTTTATCAATGATCCCGACGGATACTGGCTTGAAGTGGTGCCTGTCCGCTAATCCCATTATAATTACATAAAAAAAGGGATAGATACTACAATGAAGCTTAGCTATCCCTCAACTTAAAATTTGAAAAACTGGACTATTTTTTGGGCTCCATGGTTGCCTGGACAAATTCCAGGGTAGCTTTAACATCCTTACTCAAAAGAGTATGGGCCAATGTCTCCTGCCAGGCTTCTTCTCTGAGCGCTTTTTTAATCCGGCCGACTGTATCCGCTTTTAAAGTTTGTTTAATCTGGATAAAAGCTCTATTAGGCGTATCAATCCACAAAGAAATAATTTGTTTTGCCCGGGTTATAAGATTTTCTTCTTCAACCACCTCATCCACAATTTCCATATCACGGGCCTTTGTCACATCCATCATCTCACCAAAATACATGACATCCCTGAATTTTTTATCACTATCCAGTCCAAACCGCATAATAGCAGACTGGGCAATGGAAAGCCCCAATCCGATCTTAATCTCGCTCATCCCCAGCTTAATTTTAGGATGATTTTTAACAATCCTATAATCCGACGCCATGGCCAATATCAATCCCATGGCTGCACAATGACCATTCATGGCACAAACCACAGGTTTTTTACAGGTAAAAAAGTCCATGAGAATCTCTTCTTGCCCTCCAAAAAAGGAGATCACCTCCCCGGGTGTTTCAAATCCTATAAACATGGGCAGACTGAATCCGCTGGAAAAGAACCGACCTTCTCCTGTCAAAATAATACCTCTAAGTCCGTCATTTTCATTGACCTCAACAACAATCTCTTTGAGCAATTTTAAAGTCTCCATGGTAACCGCATTGGTTTTTCCATCGGCTAACCTGACAATCACAATATTATCCTGAATCTCTTTTTTCAGCATGATCCTTCCTTTCTCAAAATTTCCGGATTTTGCCCGGAATCAATTAATTGGATTTGCAGCCAATGCCCGGACTTTTACAATCATATTTCATACAATTTCGCAAAAACACTACCAGGCAATCAAATGAAACAATAAAAAAGTATTGTTATAGATGCCCACATCCGCCCCCATGACCACCACAGGCATGTGCCGCAGTCATTTCAGCCAAAGTATTACTTTCAAAAAAGGTAATATTTTCTTGAATACTACCATTTAAAGCTCTAAAAACTTTAATTCCCATTTCATTTAATTTACCAATGGCACCTGCACCAATACCACCGACAACGATGGTATCTACCATTTTCCCATTTAAGGCTTTTAAGGGGTTACACATACCATGGACGTGACCCAAATCTTGATTGTTAATTGTATCAGTGGACTTTGTCTTTGTATCAAAAACAACAAAATGGGGGGCGGATCCAAAATGCCCGAACACATCACTGTCTAACCCATTATCTGATTCAACCGGAAAACATATTTTCATTTTTAATCTCCTTTATTAAAAAAAAATTATTTTTCTTATAACATATAAATTTAATATTTGTATAAATTGAACCGGCTTTAATAATTGGCTTATATTTTAATAAAAAACTAAATTTATATTTTCCTGAAATTTTAACCAAAAAACCTTGACAGACCCCGGCGAATATATTTAATATCATTTAGTCGGTCAATTGGCCGACTAAGCAAAAAAATCCAATGGAAATTACCTATTCTTGATCAAAATGGGAGGATCATGGAAACCTTCATCGAAATTAAGCCCGGACGAAAACCATTCCAGAGAATCTACCTTGGCATCATGTTATGGTTTGTTGGAAAAGCCATCCAGGCAGCTGCCAGGGTAGACAACGAGGTGAAAAAGGAATTTAAGGGGATGCCCGCAAACTACACCTTTTCCCTGGGAGCTTTTCCCAACGGTCCTTATATGATAGTGGGAAAGGATGACAAGGAAAAGGTCAGGTATTTGGGAAGTAATATTTCAAAGCACCATGTGGACCTTGAGATAACCCTGAAAAGCATGAAAAATCTCTTTGTCCTCTTTACCTTCAGGGAAAGCACCCCCATTGCCAATTCTCGGGATCGCATGATAGTCAACGGCGATCTTCCCCAGGCCTGTGCCGCAGTCCGAATCCTGGATATTGTCCAGGTTTACCTACTGCCCAAACCCCTTGCTAAATTAGCCATCAAACGATATCCTAGATGGTCATTGAAACGCCATACCGTTGACAGACTTATGGTCTTGATCAGAACCATCACTGGAATCTAAAACGGGAATCTAAAATTGGAGAAATGCGATACCATGAACACAGGCAATTTTACTTTTTTATGCCGGACCAAAACCGGGTTTGGCATGAACGCCCTGGAACATCTACCCTTTGACCTGTCCTGTATGGGGAGTCAAAAACCCCTGGTCCTCCTGGACAATAATGCCCAACTTAAAGGTTGTGCAAAACCATTAATCCGGGCCTTTAAAGAATCAGGCATGACCCTGGGGCTCTGCCCTCCCATCGATGGAGGAACAGATCCCAACATAGATCTTAAAACTCTTAAAAATTTTTATGGAATCTATATTGACAAAGGATTTGACTCCATTATAGCCCTTGGCACAGGCAAGGTAGCCGATATGGCCAAGGCCCTGAATATAGCAGTCACCCTGGGTCCAGACACTCTGAAAGCAACCGGAGAAAAAACCCAAATCACCCAGCCCTTAACTCCTTTTATCTATATTCCCACAGGCATGGGAACGGGTATGGAAACAGACAAAATTGCTCGACTTAATGGCAAGACATTTAACTCTCCTTTTCTGGCACCGGATCTTGCGATAATAGATCCTGAAATATTGATCCAAGACACATCCGACACCATTATCAATGCAGGCCTGACCTGTCTGGCAACCTGCTGCGAAGCCCATGTACTTTCAGATAATCCCCCGGCAAGAGCCTATTGCGCCACCGGCATTGGGCTGATCATCAAAAATTTTCTCCCCCTGGTACAAAGTATCCTGACCCCGGAGGTTACACCGGATAAAAAAACCACCAAGCGCTACCAGACAAATCTTGCCCAGGCTTCCGTGATCACCGGAATTATATTGGCCAATTGTAAGGGACTATTAAGCATTCAATTGGGCAGACATCTGGCAAAAGATTCTACCGCCACCCCCGGGCAGGCCATGACCATCCTCCTTCCAGCGGTATTGGATCTTATCACCGCAAATAAGTCTGACCTTGGAAACCTTATTTTGCCTCTTTCAGGACTGGATGAATTTAGCTCAGTGCCCATCTCCCAGAGGCCGGCACTGGCTATCCAGAAAATCAGGTCTCTTCTCAATAAACTCTATCAGATTTGTCTGGGCACCATACCCAGGACCCTAAGCGATACCGGCGTAGACAGAGAGTCAATAGACGCCTTGGTCCAAAGTCTTTCTTCCGATCCCCCCCCACCGGGAACTGATATCAAAACAATTAATCTCAAACAGGCAAAGACCATCCTGACCCACGCCCTTGACGGCCAACCCCTGAACCAGGCTTACCTGAATTAGGCTTAAAGGAGAATATATGCATATACCCGATTATTATGAATTTTGCTGCCGGGTAAACATTGTGACCGACCACCATGCCCTGGAAAAAATTCCTGAACTGCTCTTATCCATGGGAGCCAAAAACCCCATGGTCCTGACGGACAAGGGAGTTCAAGCCGCAGGCCTTATTGACATTGTTATTGGTGCCATTGATAATAAATTGTCCATCAAAACCATTGAAGACCAGGTACCTCCTGACTCAGATTTAAAAATAGTCAACCGCCTGGCTTGCGTTTATCATGAAAAAGGCTGTGATGCAATCATTGCCGTGGGCGGGGGATCTGTCCTGGATACGGCCAAGGGTATCAATATTCTGGTTTCGGAACAAGCCCAGGATCTCATGCAATTCACCGGAGCCGGAGTCCTGAAACAAAAATTAAAACCACTTATCGCAGTCCCCACCACCGCAGGAACCGGATCAGAGGTAACAAGTGTAGCTGTAATAGCCGACCATGAGAAAAACCTGAAAATGCTTTTTACCTCCCCATTTCTATTACCCGATACGGCCATCATCGACCCGAGAATGACCCTTACTCTCCCCCCCCATATAACCGCCGCCACAGCCATGGATGCCATGGCCCACGCAGTGGAAGCCTATGTCATGCTCAGCAAAAACCCCCTGAGCGATGCCCATGCCATTGAAGCCATCAAGCTCATTTGCCACCATCTTGTCCGGGTGATCAAGCAACCATCGGATAAAAAGGGCCGCCTGGCCCTGGCAACGGCGGCCACCATGGCCGGAATTGCCTTTTCCAACTCCACCGTGGGCATGGTCCACGCCCTGGGGCACTCCATGGGATCTGTTTGCCACCTGCCCCACGGCAACTGCATGGCTATCCTCCTGCCCTATGGACTGGAATACAATCTACATAAGGTGGAAGATGAAATTGCCGAACTTCTCCTCCCCCTGGCCGGCGAAGAGATCTACGCCTGCACACCACAAAAAAACAGAGCCCTTAAAGCCATCGCCTGCATCCGGGAACTGAACCAAATTTTAAACAAGGCCACGGGGGGAACCCATCCCATCTGTTTTAAAAATATAAAAGATAAACAAGGCAATTTCTTGGTTACAAAAAAAATGCTGCCTGAAATTGCAAGAACTGCCATGGGAGACGGTACTATCTTTTACAATCCAGAAGATCTGGATTACGAGGACTGCCTCATGACAATTCAAGCTGCCTGGGAAGGAATCCCTCTGGATCGATCAAAAATCAAACAAGGCTGAGGAGCAAGGCAAATGGACATAAAAAACAAAGGATATATGGGAAAGGTCATGAATGTAGACCTGTCCACCGGCAAAATCACGATCCAAAAAATTTCCCCTAATGTCTATAAATCCTTTTTATCGGGTATGGGGCTTGCCGCCCACCTTCTTTATCATAGAATCCCTGCGGACGCTGATCCCCTGGGACCTGATAACCTTTTAGGATTTGTGGTAGGTCTTCTCACCGGAACAGGCTCTCTTTTCACAGGCCGGTGGATGGTGGTAGGCAAATCTCCCCTGACCAATGGCTGGGGGGAAGCCAACTGCGGAGGCAGTTTTGCCCCGGCCATCAAGCGCTGTGGCGTAGATGGTATTTTTTTCACTGGAATCAGTCCCACCCCGGTATATCTCTATGTCGATGATACCACCATGGAATTAAGGGATGCCACAAACCTCTGGGGCATGGATGCAGTGGAAACGGAAAACCATCTTTTAAAAAAACTTAAAAATAGAAATGCCCGGGTGGCCTGCATCGGCCAATCCGGTGAAAACATATCCCTGATTTCAGGGGTTTCAACCGATAAGGGCCGCATTGCAGCTCGGTCCGGCCTAGGGGCTGTCATGGGCTCCAAAAACCTCAAGGCCCTGGCCCTGGCCGGCACCCGAAGAATAGCTATCCATAACAAAGAAGAGATCAAAAGATTAAGCCGAATCTGCAATAAATGGGTTCAATTTCAACCCCCATTTGTACCAGGATTTTTCACAGCACCCATCGGAGCTCTCATGCGAATAATGCCGGCGGTCCTCACCCAAGATGGCCTTCTTTACAAAATCATGCTTCGAAAATGGGGCACAGTCTCCTTAAACCAGATGTCCGTTGAAATGGGAGATGCTCCCATTAAAAACTGGAAAGGATCCAATGCGGACTGGGGATTTTTCAAGAGTCGCAGTTCAAATCCCGATGGTTTTACAAAAAAAGAAATTAAAAAATTTCATTGTTATTCCTGCCCACTGGGATGTGGCGGCATCTGTAAAACCAACGGCAAATTTTCCCAAACCCATAAACCTGAATATGAAACTGTACTCTCTTTGGGCGGATTTATCATGAACAAGGATATGGACACAATTTTTTATCTCAACGAACTACTCAACCGGGCCGGAATGGACAGCATATCCGCCGGCCACACCTTGGCTTTTGCACTGGAATGTTTTGAAAAAGGCATCATCACCACCAGAGATACAATGGGCATGGAACTCAAATGGGGAGATCCCCAAGCCATCGAATTTCTCATTAAAAAAATGATCAACCGGGAGGGGATCGGCAACATCCTGGCCGATGGGGTAAAATTGGCCGCAAAACGCATTGGCAAAGATGCTGATAAAATTGCAATCCATGCCGGAGGACAAGAACCTGCCATGCATGATTCAAGAAATGATCCCGGATTTGCCCTCCACTATAGTGTGGACCCAGCCCCTGGTCGCCATACCAACGGGGCCGGTCTTTATTATGAAATGTATCAACTCTGGAAAAAAGTAAAGAACGTCCCAAAAATGGGACCCGCCTATTGGAAAAGCAGCAAGTACAAGAAAAATATCAAACATGCCAGGATGGGTAAGGCCAACTCCCAGTATATGAATGTTATAAACGGCGCTGGCGTCTGCCTCTTCGGAGGTTTTTTAGGTACCAAACGGATTCCGATCTTTGACTGGCTCAATGCGGCCACGGGCTGGCACTTGACCCCGGAGCAATACATGGAGATTGGTGGCAATATTCAAACCTTAAAACAAGCCTTTAACATCCGTCATGGCCTTAATCCAAAGGATAACCGGGTCAGTGACCGACTTCTTGGACTGCCCTCCCAGACCCGGGGGGCCAACAAAGGCCGCAGTGTGGATATTGATACCATGATGAAAGATTATTGGGAACTGTTTGGCTGGGACAGCCAAACCGGCATTCCCTCCCAAAAGAGTATTGATAAAATCGCTTCCATTACATAAACTTTTTTTAAAGAGAAATAAGTTATGACATATTTTATATTGGATTCATGTATCGGATGCGGTCTTTGCAAGACCATCTGCCCCTCCCAGGCAATTACCGGCAAAAAAAAAGAACTCTATAAAATTAAAGCCGATATCTGCATCGAATGCGGGAGCTGCGGCAGGGTCTGCCCACTTTCCGCAGTAGAAGATAATTTCGGATTAATTGCCCAAAGGGTAGAAAAAAAGGCCTGGGTAAAACCCTTTTTTAACCTGGATACCTGTATGTCCTGCGGCATCTGCCTGGACACCTGCCCGGCAGGAGCCCTGGATTCCAATACGCAAAAAATAGGCAGTCGCCATGTTTTTCCCTATCTGCCGGACGAATTCGTCTGCATGGGATGTCAATTTTGTGCATCTGACTGCCCCGTGGATGCCATCATCATGGTCCCAAGGATTGCTGACCAAAGCCCAACAACCCTTAAACAGGAAAGCTGAATGGCAAAAACAAATAAAGGCTCAAGCAAGGATAATCGACAAAAAATTCTTGAGACAGCCATGGCCATAATCGGAAAAAAGGGAGTAGAGAAAACCAGTCTTGCCCACATTTCCCAAGCATCTAGCTTGAGCAAGGGAACCCTTTATTATTATTATGCCAGCAAAAATGAGTTGATTTTTGATATTGCCGATCTACACATGAAAAGGATCACAAGGGACTTATTTGGTATGATTGATAAAAACAAACCACCGTCCTGGGAAAGTATATTCACCGCTTTTTTTAACACTCTGCTATCCTCAGAAGCCCGCAGTCGCCTCCACTTATACCTTATCCGGGAAGCTATTTCCGGCAATGAGTCCTTAAAATTACGATTCCAACAAACCTATGCCCAATGGTTTGGACTGGTGGATAAGGCCTATGCAACGATGCCAGGCCCTCAGACCGGAATTCCAGCCAGATCAAAATTTCTTGTGGCTGTAGTGGACGGATTCATCCTCCAGGAACTTCTGAAAACAGATCCAACCTCAATTAAAGAAATTGTTAACCTCATACTCAAAACTTTAGACACCTGACGCTGGTATTGTCAAACAAATCGATAATATCAATTATTCTACTAACACTTGTATTATCACTCTATCAAAGACTCTTCATAAAATATCAAACAAAAAAAACTATAACGTTTTCAATGGTATACATATAAAAATAACCTGGCAACATATACCCAAATTCACCACCTATTTTTTTGTACACCCGTCCAAAGGTAATTCGGGGGATTTTTTTTAGGGCGGGAGATTACTTTACCGCTTGAACAGCCCTTTGGGCTCTATTTTCCTAATTATTTTGGATTTCAGGCGCAACG
>JAAELK010000120.1 GCA_024226935.1 Desulfobacteraceae bacterium | reverse complement strand
CGTTGCGCCTGAAATCCAAAATAATTAGGAAAATAGAGCCCAAAGGGCTGTTCAAGCGGTAAAGTAATCTCCCGCCCTAAAAAAAATCCCCCGAATTACCTTTGGACGGGTGTACAAAAAAATAGGTGGTGAATTTGGGTCATAGTTTATGGTTTGATTTTAGGGTTCTATCGAGGTAATATGTATTTTTATGAAATTGATAGAATCAGAGGCTATAATTTAGGGATATACAGGTTTTTAGATTGGAATGGGTTTGTACAGGGTCAGGTCTGGGGAAAAATAATTTGAAAGACAAGTTTTATCCTGAATATCGGGACGGAGAACTAACGGTTGAAAATTAAGAAAAAAGGTGTTGGGGGAAATAGTGATTCCCCTTGTTTAATTTCGGAGGGGACGGGTGTGATTGTGGCCCACCATGGGATTGCTGTGGATATTTTGTTTGCTTCCGGAGATAAGCAGATGGTAAAGGTGAAAAGAAACTCTGGTCATGTTGTAGGTGACAACGTGGTTGTGGAAGAACAGCGTCTTAGACGCTTACCACGCAGAACTAAGCTTTGTCGAAGGGATTCAAGGGGTAGTGTTCGCATTGTCGGTGCGAATCTGGATGTTCTTGGTGTGGTGGTGGCCCCCATGCCTTTGCCTACACCCGGGTATATTGATCAGGCGATTGTTTCTGCAAGACAGGCGTCTTTAAATCCAGTACTTGTGATCAACAAGTGTGATCTCAAAGATGCTAAAACCTTTGTTGAAAAGCTTATTACCACCTATGGGGGAATTTTAGAAATTTTTGTTGTGAGTGCAGTTACAGGAGAGGGGATTACTGACTTGGAATTATTTCTGGGCCAGGGGTTTCGCAGCTTTTTTGTGGGCATTACAGGGGTGGGCAAAAGCAGTTTGCTCAATACCATCTGCCCGGCATTGGATTTGAGGGTAGGAGATCTCTATGAAGCAGGCAACAGAGGATGCAATACCACCACTGTTTCCACCCTTCATTCACTTCCAGGAGGCGGTGAACTTGTGGATACTCCGGGGTTTAACGAATTTGGATTGGTGGATATTTCGGCACAGGATCTTGCAGGGTATTTTCCCGGGTTTGAAGAAGCCATGGAGAGTAATTGTCATTTCAGAAATTGCCGCCATCGTACCGAACCTGGTTGTGTCGTGGCAAATTTGGTTGCAGACAAAAGGATCTCCCAGGAACGTTATACTACTTATCTGGAAATCCTTGACCAGCTTGATGCAGGAGATGCCAGATTTAAAACCCGGCGTTAGGGATTAATATCTCAACTTTTAGATTTTAAGTTTATGAAAATGGGTATTCAGGTGATGGTAGATCCTATTGTAATGTCTGCCAGGACACCTCACAGTCACCATTTTTTGCGCTGATATAGGCAACCTCGTCTGAAATGGTGACAGAAAGATCCATGGTACGCTTTGCAAGCTGGGCCAGTGCCTGTATATTTTTCCATTGAAATTGAAAAACAGATGCTTTCAAATCATTGAATTTTGCCCGGTCCTTGGTCCACCAATAGTCCGATTTTAAGTTAAAAGTATAGATTTTAACTGTCGGGGACAGTCGGGTTGCTTTTTTTATTCTATCAAAAGCCGGTTCTCCCACATCAATCCATAATGATATTCTACCATCCAATGTGCGGGCCCAGATATCTGGTTCTTCCACGCAAGAAAGTCCTTTGGTAAAAGATAAATCCTGTTGGGCATTAATGCAAAAAGCCAGAACACGAGCCATCATTCGTTCGGATGTTTCTGAAGGATGTCGGGCAATTGTTAAATTGAGAAGGTCATAATAATTTCGATTAATATTTGCTAAATTAATTTTTAATTTGTAAATTGTCGGTTTTAGTGCCACGAGTATACCCTTTATTCTTTTTGAAGATAAAAAAGCTTAAGTTATTTGGAAAATAAGGGGTTCAAATAGACTGATTAAACCGAAGATGTCAATGATTAAATAATTTTAGAGGGGTGATTATGTTGAAAGTATATGCCGCAAAATGGTGTTCTCATTGTACAAAAACCATTGAATATTTAAAAAATAACAAAATTGAATTTGAATATTTTGAAATAGAAAAACAATCAAAAAATACAATTTCGAAAATTATTGAAGTGAACGGAGGAGATGATTGGGTTGTACCAACACTTGAATTTAATGGAAAATGGAGGAAAGGTAAAATTTATAATGAAAAACAGTTGAGTCTTGATCTGGCTAAATTAGGTTTGAAATAAAACTAGAACTTTTCTTGAATGGTAATACGCCTTGTGTTATAGACACAACTACCTCGTTTTGAGATAGTTTTTTTGTTTGCATAAATAGACTATTTGCTTGATTTATCAAGGGTAACGAGGTTTTTTATTTATGATGGTCGGGATTGCCCTTTTATATGCCTGGGAATAAATTGAGTTAAAAATCAGATTTTTGAAAGTGAGGTTTTAAATATGGGAGTTGCAGCAGATATTGTCATCATTATGGTTGCCGCTTTGATTGGTGGGCTCATTGCCCAGAAACTCAAGCAACCCCTGATCCTGGGATATATCCTTGCCGGAATCGTTGTGGGGCCGTATACCAGTGGTATTACCATTGGCGATACCCATGAGATTGAACTTCTTGCAGAAATCGGGGTTGCTCTGCTTCTTTTTGCATTGGGGCTGGAATTTTCCCTTAAAGAATTAAAGCCGGTCCGGAAAATTGCCCTGATCGGCACGCCCATTCAGGTTCTTTTGACCATGGGTGTAGGTTACGGTCTTGGCAGGTATATGGGCTGGTCTTTTGCTAGCTCATTGTGGTTGGGTGCTTTAATATCTCTTTCCAGCACAATGGTGACACTAAAGACTCTTATGAGCCGTGGACTTGTGGGGACACTTTCCAGCCGGGTAATGATCGGTATGCTCATTGTTCAGGATCTGACCATTATTCCCATGATGATTATCCTTCCACAGCTGAGTAATCCGGGTGTGGGACTGTCCCTGGTGTCTATTGCAGTAGTCAAATCAATCCTCTTTATTCTGGTGATGCTTTACGCGGGTAGAAAATTTTTGCCCTGGCTGTTGAAGCATGTTGCCCAATTGGATTCACGGGAACTTTTTATTCTATCCATCACAGCCATAGGTCTTGGTATAGGGTATGCCACTTATTTATTCGGACTGTCCTTTGCTTTTGGTGCCTTTGTTGCCGGAATGGTTCTAAGTGAGTCGGATTATGGGCATCAAGCCTTGAATGATATTATTCCTTTGAGGGATATTTTCGGTCTTTTATTTTTTACCTCGGTGGGAATGTTGCTCGATCCTGTTTTTTTTCTTGAAAATTGGGGGAAAATTATCGGTCTTGTATTGATCATCTCTCTTTTTAAGGGGTCGATTTTTTATGTAATAACCAAGATATTTGGATATATTAATATTATCCCCATTGCCGTCGGGTTTGGTCTGTTCCAGGTGGGTGAATTTTCCTTTGTCCTTGCCCGGGTGGGAATCGAAACCAATTCCATTGATCAAAATATGTATTCACTTGTGTTGGCCATATCTGTTTTGAGTATGGTGGTGACACCATTTGCCTCTTCTCTGGCAGCTCCCCTCTATAAATTTAAAAAACGGGTGTTTAAATATGAACCTCTACAGACAGAAAATATACCGTCTTCCGGGCTTAACGATCATGTGATTATTGCCGGCGGCGGTAATGTGGGTCAACATATTGCCCAGGTATTGACTAAACTTGAGCTTCCCTTTGTTATTATTGAATTGAATCATCAGAGGATGATGGAATGTAAGAATGCAAAATTTCCCGTGATCTATGGTGATATGAGCCAGCCCCCAGTTCTCGAGGTCTCAGCGATCAAGGCAGCAAGGCTTTTATTGATTACAACACCTTCGGTTATTAACACCCGGATCATCGTTAAACATGCCCATCATCTGAAACCTTCATTGCATATTATTGCTAGGGCTGAAGGGGTGGATCAAACCCGGCAATTATATGATATCGGGGTATATATGGTTGTACTGCCGGAAATGGAGGCGGGTTTGGAAATTGCCCGACAGGCACTTTTACACCTGGAAGTTCCTGTGATTGCTATTCAACAATATACAGATGCTGTGCGTCAGCAGAGTTATGCCCCGATTTATCAATCAAATCAGGATCAGCTTTTGACAAAACTTGATAAGATAAAAGATATGTTGGAAATCTCATGGGTACAACTCACGCCTCTAAGCCCCCTTATTAGTAAGAGTATTAAAGAATCTGCCATCCGTACTAAAACCGGTGCATCAATTGTGGGGATCTTGCGCGAAAAAATATTTCACTCAAACCCCAAAGCAGATTATTTTTTTCAAAAAGAAGATCTGGTAGCGGTTGTGGGTAACCAGCAGGAACGCAATGAATTTAAAAAATTATCTGGGTGAGATTGATTGGTATAACGGCCATGGGTCGCCCACGGACTTCCATCGGCTTGCCCACAACAAAACATGAAAGAATCCGATAAGTTGATTGGTTTTTTCATATAAAAAAAAGTAAAGGCGAAACAGGATACAAGTTTTGCCTTTACTTGAAATTGTGTGGAGATCAATTGTTTTACATGCCGCCTACAAGGATCTCAACCCTGCGGTTTTGCATCCGGCCTTCCCGGGTGGTATTGTCGGCAACAGGATTGAGTTGGCCAAACCAGAACATTACAATCTGGGATTTAGCCACCTTCAAATTTTTAATCAGGTAATTTGCAACGGCTTCAATCCGTCTTTTTGACAATCCCAAATTGTACTTTTTTGTTCCGGTATTGTCTGTGTGGCCCGCCAAAGCTGCAAATGCGGTTGGATTTTTCTTTAAAAATGCGGCCAGGATCTGGAGTCTGTCCTTTGCATCCTGGGAAAGCTCACTTTTATCAAAATTAAATAAAAAATTTTTCGTTTTGATGCCCACCACTTTTTTATCTGTCACGGTGATAATATCCTTGGTGGCTTTAACCGTGAAAAGGGCTTCTGAATTATACATGGGGTTAGCAATAAAATTGTCGAATCCAATCACTCTGGAGCAAAAATTATATTTTTTTGTAAAAAGAGCATCGCTGTAATAGTCATCTGCCGTGCTGATAAAATAAAAACAGACATTATATTTTTTTGCAAGTTCTTCTGCAATATCAGAGGGTGTTTTCATACCTCCTCCTCTATTGGTATCGCTGCCATCTGTGTAGATAAAAACAGATGTTTTGCCTTCAAGTTTTGCAAGAATAGAATCTAATCGTCTTAATCCATCCGTCAAAAATGTACCGCTGCTTGCTTTTTTAGGAAGAGTATCCAGGGCCTGGGCAAATTTATTCCTGTCATATTTTTGTATGGGATAAATAGCTTTCCAGGGGGTATAAAGATAAAGACCAAAATTATATCCCAGATCCGGCAGGTAGGAATTTCTTTCAGTTAAAGTCATTTTTGCAATATCATATCGTGATATGCCGCTGTCTTTATAGGGTTTATTCATTGAACTTGATGAATCAAAAAGAATGATGGCATTGTCAGCTGTTTTGATAAGATCAACGTTGACAACATTGCCCTGGCGGATATCCTCTTTCGTGATTATTTCAAAGGCCCAGGCATTTGAAATGATGGTAGTTGCGAGGATTAAAAAGAAAAATGATACGAGTTTGGTAAGATACTGTTTCATGTTTTAATCTCCATTTTTGGATTAAGGTTCTGCACTTTTTTTTAAATTTCGGTTGCTTTTCCATGGGGTTATTATCCATGGGTTGTGAATAAAGTAAAGAATCATTTTAAATGAGTAAAATAGAAACAGTTTCAGGAAACTTTAACTTGAATAACATTTACTTAACCACAAAGTCGGATTTTATTCAATCCCATTCCATGTTTATTTATATTATGTTAAGTTAACGATATGAATTTTAGTCAGGCAGCAAAAAGGGTTTAAACTTGAAGGGAATACCTGATTTAATGAAACTAAGAAAAATTAATAAACAGGTGTGGCTGACCGAGGTTGAATTGGATGGATATAATGTACGGGGGGCAGTTATTTGTGGGGACAAGAAGGTAGTTGTACTGGACACTCTTTCCCATCCCCGTGACATGGAAACTTTATCGACTTTGATCCAGGGACGGGCATTAATTATAGTTTACACCCATGCGGATTGGGATCATATATGGGGAACGGGGGGATTGATCTGGGAAGATGCCAGAATTATCGCTCACACCGCCTGTTTGGAACGTTTTAATACAGATGTGCCTGTGACACTCCATGAAAAACAATTGGTGGAACCTGCCAGGTGGAATGGAGTGCAATTGGTTCCTCCCAATGAAACATTCCAAGATGAATTTTGCCTTGATTTGGGATCTTTGACATTAAGGTTTTATCATTTACCCGGTCATACTCAGGATTCCATTGTTGTATTTTTGGAGCAATATGGCATCTTATTCATGGGGGATACCGTGGAAACTCCCTTTCCCTGCCTGGAAAAACAGAGCCCGCTTTTTCGGTGGATTACAAGATTGCAGCGTTGGGAGAGTGACCCCGGGGTTAAAACAGTTATTCCTGCCCACGGTGATATGGGGGGGCGTAAGATTATCCAGCGTAACATTGCCTATTTGCAAGATTTATCAGCAGGAAAAGACCCCGGGGTCTTTGAACCCATGACGCAATTTTACAGGGAAACCCATGGAGCTAATCTTGGTTTTGCCCTGAATGCTTCTAAATCGGATGCTTTCAAACTGGATGCTTCCAAAAAAAATAACCCATGATAGTCAGTTGGTGTGTTGCAAACAGTATCTTGAACTGGGAAAAGACCTGGTTGCAGTAATTACAAAAGATTGTTTTTCTTGGGCAAGGAAGATAGGAATCTTTTTTTATTTTTTTGATGGTATGATAGTATATCTTTGCTGGATATCTTTCACCTCTTTCATATTGTCCGTGAACAGGGCAAAAAGTTGCGGATCAAAATGCTTGCCTGTCCCACTTTCCATAATTTTCAGGGCTTTGTCATTGGAATATGCATTTTTGTAGGGGCGAACACTTGTTAGTGCATCAAAAACATCTGCAATGGCGCAGATTCTTCCGCTTAAAGGTATTTTTTCATTTTTTAATCCAAGGGGATATCCTGTACCATCCCATTTTTCATGGTGGCTGATGGCAATTATTTCTCCTGTTTGCAAGAGAGTTGAATTGGAAGCCGTAAGGATCTGGCTTCCTATAATCGGATGCTGTTGTATCAGATTCAATTCCGGTTTGTTTAATTTTCCGGGTTTGAGCAAAATATTTTCAGGGGTTCCTATCTTTCCGATGTCATGCAATGGACTTGCATGGAGAATCATTTCAATCTCACTTGGTGAAAGTTTGATTAATTTTGCCAGCATTGCAGAAAAATGGCTCATTCGTTTTATGTGGGTTGCCGTTCCAATATCCTTGAATTCTGCTGCTACAACGAGTCTATGAATTGTTTCCATGTGTGCGTTCTGGAGTTGACGTTGGGTTTTTACCACATCCTGCATTGATTCGCGCAATGCCGTGGTTCGCTGGCGAACAATTTTTTCCAGTTCTTTGTGGTGGTGCTTTAAATCGTCCTGGGCTTTTTTCATTTTTAATAGGGAAGTGGTTCTTACCTTGATTTCCGTCATATCAATGGGTTTGGAAATAAAATCATTTGCTCCGACTTTTACGGCTTTAACTTTGTCTTCCCGGGTGTTAAGGCCGGTTACCATGATGATGGGTATGTCTTTATATGCAGGTTGGTCGCGTATTGCTTCCACCACCTGGAACCCGTCCATTCCCGGCATGAGGATATCCATTAATATTAAATCAATATCGAAGACAAGTTTTGATAACGCCTCAAAGCCGTCACTGGCAGTCTCAGTTTCATATCCGAGGCTTTCCAGCATAGATTGGAGTACTCGTCTGATACTGTCATTATCATCAACAATCAAAATTCGGTTTTTCTTTTCCATCTTTTTATTCCTAATTATGATAGTGAATTAAAGGGAAATGGAATTTCATCGTGAATTAAGACTGGTCAATTTGAATAGTAAGGGGTACATTCATTCAATCATGATAAATCTATTTTATCAAATTTGGCTTCAAAGTCAAAAAATAATTTTACCGTCTTAAAAAATATTGTAAATATGGAGGCTTATTTTTTTATGATTATGAAACCAACCTATCCAAAGGCGGAAGAAAGAGTCAAAAAAATTGGACAAGATATTCTTTTCGAAAAATGTGTGGAAGAGCAGTCTCCGGTTGGTCTTTTCCCGTTCAAGGATATTGTCCAATATCTGCCTGATCCAACCTTTGTCATTGATAAAAATAAAAAAATAGTTGCATGGAACCGGGCCCTTGAAGAGATGACAGGTATTCCGAAAGAAAGGATGATAGGTCAGGGAAATAATGCCTATTCTGTTCCTTTCTGGGGAACTTGCAGACAAATATTAATTGATTTGATTATGGATCAAGATCCGGATATCCTGAAAAATTATGATCATGTTGAAGCTGAAAATGGTAGTTTTACAGCGGAGGTGTTTCTTCCAAACTTTCGAGGTGGTAAGTATCTTTGGCTAAAAGCATCCCCACTTTTTGACAGTGTGGGAAACATGGTAGGTGCAATAGAAGCACTCCGGGATATTACTAAACTCAAGGAGGCAGAGGCGGCGTTGTTGGAGAGTGAAAAAAAATATAAATATCTTTTCAACAGTGCTCCTGTGGGAATGTGTGAGATCGATTTTATCAAGGGAAAATTTATTAATGTGAACAAGGTCATGTGTGTTTACTCCGGGTATTCACAGGAAGAATTTTTCTCCATGCATTGTCTGGATATTTTGTCCGATAACAGTAAAAAACGTTTCATGGAAGGATTTGAACAACTTCTTGTCGGGAAAAAAATGCCAGCAAATCTGGAATATACGGTTTTAAAAAAAAATGGTCAAAAATTATCTGTGATTTTGACCTATGATTATATTTATAAAAATGGGAAATTAATAGGAGCTACCCTTGTTGCCCACGATATTACCAAACGTAAGAAAATGGAAGAGATAATGATCCAGAACGAAAAGATGCTTTCCGTAGGAGGGTTGGCAGCGGGCATGGCCCATGAGATCAATAATCCCCTGGCTGGAATGATACAAAATGCCAATGTCTTGATTAATCGCTTAACAAATAGTGAATTGCCTGCCAATCAACAGGTAGCCAGGCAAATCGGTATTGATATGGAGAGTATAAAAACCTATATGGAAAAAAGGCAGATACCGGCTATGATTAAGGCCATTAATGAAACGGGCCGTAGGATGGCGGCTATTATTGCAAATATGCTCAGTTTTGCCCGGAAGAGTGATGATCGGAGATCTTCCCATTTTCTGTCCGAACTTATGGATAAAACTTTGGAACTGGCAATTACAGATTTTGATCTCAAAAAACATTATGATTTCAAGACAATTCGAATTTTAAAGGAATATGAAGACAATATTCCCCCCGTACCCTGTGATGCCGCTAAAATTCAGCAGGTTTTGTTGAATATTTTGCGCAATGGTGCCCAGGCTATGCAGACCGCAGGGATCATTGAGCCTGAGTTTATCATCAGAATAGGGGAAGAAGAGAATCAAAACATGGTTTATATGGAAATAAAAGATAATGGCCCTGGAATGGATAATAATGTTCTTAAACGGGTGTTTGATCCATTTTATACCACCAAGCCTGTGGGGGTAGGTACAGGGCTTGGCCTTTCTGTCTCCTATTTTATTATCACCGAAAACCACGGAGGTGAAATTAGTGTGACTTCCACCCCTGGTTTTGGAGCAAATTTTATCATTTGCCTGCCTCTGGAAGGCAAATGATAAATCGTAGCTATTGATAATAGTTATTATTTTTCTGATCGAATCAGATTGAAATCTGCCAGTATGGCATAGAGGCAGGGTACCATCACCAGTACCAGCAGGGTGGACATGAGCAGACCGAATACAATGGAACAGGCAAGGGGAATCAGGATCTGGGCTTGCATAGATCTTTCGGCAAGAAGGGGCAACAGTCCTGCAATGGTGGTCACAGAGGTAAGAAAAACTGCCCGAAACCTGTTTCTTGCGGCAAGTTTTCCAGCCTGGGCTACGCTTTCTCCCATGGCTGTGTGCTGCTTGATAAGACTTACTAAAAGAATGGAATCATTGACCACAATGCCTGCCAGTGAAATAAATCCCATGAAGCTTGGCATGGAAAGATCCAGTCCCATGAGCATGTGACCTGCAATGACACCGATGAATGCAAAGGGGATACTCACCATGATTACAAGGGGTTCCTGATAGGATCTGAACTGGAAGCTTAAGAGACAAAATATTCCGAAAATTCCAATGCCGAGGGCTTTGGCCATGCCCCCCATGGAGGTTTGCATCTCTTTTTCCTGGCCTTCCAGCACCAGGGTGATATTTGGAAACAGCTTTTGTAATTTGGGGATGAACTTGGTTTTTGTGTCTGTGATAATTTCTGCTGCATTGGCTAACCTGGTATCCACATCTCCTGTGATGGTAACGGTACGCTGGGAATTTACCCGCCTGATACCCGAATACCCCCGGGTGTGGGTGATGGTAGCTATAGTGCTCAGGGGTATTCGTTCTCCATTGCTGTCTATGAGATAAAAATCTTCCAGACTGGAAATACTTTTTCTGTCCGTATTGGTAAGCTTCAGGTTAACTTCATAGGATTCTTCCCTGACAATGATTTCACTTGCAGTGGTACCATAAAAAGCTGCCCGAAGTTGGTTTGAAACCATTTCGGCATTAAATCCCCTGGTTTTGGCTCCTTGTTTGAGTTTTATCTGAATTTCGGGTTTTCCGGGTCGCAGGTCATCATAGAGATCTGCTACTCCTTTGTACCCATAGAGCCAGTTGATAAGTTTTACAGATGCAAATTTTAAATCATCTAAATTTGATCCCGTGAGTCGGATTTCAATGGGGAGGCCTCCTGGGCCGATGGTGGGTTCTTTATAGGCAATGGCAATGGCATCCGGAATATCTCCTGTCAGGGTTCGCCATTTGGCAATGATATCATCCATGGTACCTGATCTGTTTTCGGCGTTGAGCAGGTCCAGGGAAATGGTGGCTACGTGGGGGCCGTTTTCTTTGGCATCTGCGTTCAGGTTGTAAATGACACTTGTGTGCTGGATAAGGCTGGCTTTTCCTGGTTGCAGAGCAGTAAGTTCGTTGTTCATCTCCTGGGCTCCGGCAACACATTGATCCACATATATCCGGGTCCTTTCCAGGGGAGTGCCCTGGGGAAAAAGGATTCGAGCCTGGAGTACATCGCCTTCTATTTTTGGAAAGGCTCTGACCTTCAGATGTCCGCCGACAATCATTGAAATGGCGGCGATAAAAGTAAAGATTACCACTCCAACAAAAAGATACCGATAATTGATTGCTTTATCCACAAACCGTCCTACAAGGTTTTCCCGGATCCAGTCCATGGTTTGATCAATTTTTTGCCGGAATCGGTTTTTTGTTCGCTTTTTTCCTTTCAGGGAATGGGCCAGATGATTGGGAAGAATGAAAAAGGCTTCTAACAAACTGATGGAAAGGGTCAGGATCAGAACTACTGGAATCGCATAAAGGACTTTACCGATTTCACCTTTCATGCCCAAGGCCAGGGCACCAAAAATAAAAAGGGTGGTTAAAAATGAAGAAAATACGCCGGCAGCGACCTCAGAGATGCCGTCCACGGTGGCACTAAAGCTTGTTTTGCCTTTTTCCAGGTGGGCGGCAATATTTTCAGCAATAACAATGGCATCATCCATGAGCAGGCCAAGCCCTATCAGCAGCCCGACCATGGAAAGCATGTTCAGGGAAAGACCTAGATAATCCATAAAAAAGAAGGTGAGCAGAAAAGAGACCGGAAGTCCCATGGCAACCCAGAAGGAAAAATTAAAAGGAAAAAAAAGAAGCATGGCCAAAAATACAAGAATTAACCCTTGTATTCCATTTACCGTAAGCATTGTGAGACGGTCTCGAACCACCTTGGAAACATTCTGGGTGATGGTAAAACAAATCCCAGGTGGGGCAAGGGATCGTTCTTTTTCAAAAAAGGTGGTAACTGTATCCAGGATTTTCAGGGCATCTTCGGATTTGGATTTATTAATTTGAATCAACCCGGCTCGTTTTCCATCAAATAAAATTTGATTTTCTTTATTCTGGAATTGGTCATAAATTTTGGCAATATCTCCCAGACGGATTTGTGACCCGGTTTTTTCGGACACCACAACTATATTTTTTAATTCTTGAACGGTTTTTCTTTCTTCAGAAAACCGGATTAATATATCGGCATCCCGTGTTTCCAGTGTTCCGGCCGGCAAGTCTAAACTTTGAGAAGAAACAACTTTTTTAATATCTGCGATGGATAGACCCATACGCATCATATTATAAAGGGGGATCTCAATTAAAAATTCATGATCGGAAAAGCCGGATATTTCTACCTGGGAGATCAGGTCCAGTGCCTTGAGACGGTCTTTGAGTTCTTTGCAATATAATTTTAAATGCAGTGGGGTCATGGGGCCTGTCACAGCTACGGATACCACAGGGTCCGTGCGGTTCATCCGTTTGACTATTATATCTTCCACTTGTTCAGGAAAATCATTGATGGCATCCACCTCGGTTTTGATATCATTAAAAAATTCCATGATATCACCCCCTTCTATCATCTCAACTACAATGGTGCCTTGATTTTCCATGGCCGTGCTTTGGATTTCAGATACATTTGTTACGCTGTCAATGGCATCTTCAACGCGTTGACACACCGATGTTTCCACATCTTCCGCCGTGGCACCGGGGTAGGAGATGGTTATTTCCACGGCATTAACGGAAAAATCCGGAAATGTTTCCCGTTTCAGTTCAAAGACTGAAATCAGGCCCAGGGCGATGAACATCAGCATGAGCAGGTTGGCGGCCGTGGGATGGGCGCAAAAAAAGGAAATTACCTTTTTAAACGGATTCATTATAATGTCTCCCCAAGGGCCATATGCTGTAATTGTCTGGTTGTATCATCTGCCTGGATAGGTTTTAAGCGCATTCCTTCCACAGCTGGAATCAGGTCGGTGAGCACCAGAATTTGTCCTGGTTCAACTCCTGTGGCAACTACGGTGATATCCTCCATTTGAAAATCAATCTTAATCGGCCTTATTTCAAGCTTGTTTTCCTTGGTACACAGGTAGATTTTTCCCTCATGAACTGCACTTCTGGGGATAATAAACCTGTCTGGGATCGGTTGTCCCAAAAGTTTTACCGTCACATACATATTGGTGACCAGGGGGGGGCGAACTCCGGGGAGTACATTTTTATAGGGGTTGTCCACGGTGATATAGACGGTGAGAGCACCGGTCTTAAGATCCATGGATTCACTGGTTCGTGAAAATTGTCCTTCCCACTCAATTTGACGGCTTTCGCCCAGGGGAAGCCTTACTTTTGCCTTAATAGCAATTGCTTTTCGAATGCTTTCCATGTCTGTTATATCTGTCAAAAAAGGAATTTGTTTTTTGGGGATGAGTCTAAAAAATTTGTCAGGGGTCAACTGAACCGGTATTTCAACCCTGTCAATACTTTCGGCCTGAACCAATATGGTTCCGGCCGTTGCAAATTGATGAAGTTCGATATTTACAGCCGAGAGCCGGCCGTTAAAAGGGGCAAAAACTTCTGTTTTGGCCACATCCAGTCGTCGTTGTGTCATTGTGGATTCCCCAGATTTTTTCAGGGCCTGTAATGATTTTTTCTGGGAAGGGATCAGGTCCAGGGTGTTTTGAAGGTTATTCACCGCCGTCTGATGGGACAAAAAATTTCTTTCTTCTTTTTCCAGGTCAGAGGCGGAAATATACTCTTTATTGAAGAGTTCTTGTTTTCGTTTCAGTTCCTGGGCAGCACTTGCCATGGATTTTTTTTCGATGGACAGAAGACGTCGGGTATTTTTTTGTGTCTGGGCAAGTTCTCTGAGCTGGGCATCTACATTCATCAGATCCGCTTCCCCTCGTTTTTCAGCCAATCCATAGGTGGTAGTATCGATTTTGAATAGCAATTCCCCTTTCTTAACAAAATGTCCTTTTTTCAGGTTTGGATTCATAAAGACAATTTTCCCGCTGACTTCTGGAATAGCTTCCCAGGTATGATCCGGCTTTACATATCCATAACCGGTAGTCCGGGGAATCACCTGGGTTTTTTCCAGGGAAATTACCCGGACTATTTGAACCCGTTCTTTGTTGCCGGGGCGGACAGGTGCTTGCTTAGTATATTTCATTATAGCAAATAGCCCTATTCCACAGAGGATGGGAAGAATGATTACTAACTTTTTTAAGGTTGTCACGGGTTTTCCTATTTTGGGGTTAGAAATAAATGTAAAGGGATCCTGTCTGACCAGTCATAATAGATGAAGTAGTTAGATAAGATCCCCATTGCCAAGGGTGCTTAGAAGTTTTTAGGACAAGAATGAATTTAAGTCAATATGTTTTTACTCAGGTAATAAACTAAGTATATGGGAACTCTCCTTTTGAATCTCATCTTTGGTGAAAATAATACGGCGGTATTTGTCTTTGATAAACATCTTTGCCTGGTCATCATAAAAATTACTCATAAAATTTCCTGAATTACCCGTTGGAATAATGCTCCATGATTCTTTGGGATCATTGCAATCAATAAGCCGCCGGGTAGAGGGCAGGGATGAAACTTTATAGTTATGGTCTCCTGTCTTTGATTTGAGTTTATTAATAGCTGTAAATTCTGCAGGACTTGGAAAAGGGCCCACATTAAATAGGAGGTTGAAGGGTTTTTTTTTGCCGATGGGATGGACATATTCAATGGTGTGAACAGATCCCCATGTCCAGTTCTTCTCATTGGTTCCCAGGTTTGTTGTGATTTCGGTTACGGCATTTTTAAAGCCATTCAAGATAATGGTATCCCGTTTTTGGGGTGTTAAACTGGGATTAGTTCCTGTAATGGGGGGGGAGGCTGTTTTTAATATTTGTTTTAAAAAATCCCAATGATCCACCAGGTTGAGATAGGTTTTTAAATTTTCTGATCCAATGTGGGGTTCCAGGGTTTGTTTTAAAATATGATAAATGGTGAATTGAAAAACGGTTCCTCCAATGGTCTGGGTTTTCATAAATCCATCCCAGGATTTGAGTGCAATAAAGGCCTTTTGTTCATCCCTGGTAAAAGTTGTTTTTTGGGAGTCCAGTATGGCAAGGATGTTTGTTGTCATCTGGGTGCCTGCATAAATCTTGGAATCGGTCTGAATCTTTTTAAATTCTTCCAAGCTCCATTTTTCTTTTTGATTTAGCAATTCGTAGATTCTGGCTGCCCGGTCCGACGGTCTGAAATAACCACTTAAAATTCCAATGGGATCAATGGGTTTAAATGTGGCCTGATTATTAGCCGTAATAATTATGCCGTTATCCGGATTGACCAGGTGGGGATTGGATTCAAAGGGAAGATAACCTAAGGCTTCATCTTTTCCCGAACTTCCGTCGTGTATTTTTTTGCCGCTGACATGGGAAGGGCGAATTGGCAGGCGTCCGGCTGCCCACCAGGCGATATTACCCTTGTGATCAATATAGGAGATGTTTAAACCGGGGGCTGCAAGTTTGGATACGGCCTGTCGAAATTGGGTCATATTTGTGGCTTTGCCCATTTCAAATACTACATCTAAAATAGGATTGTCCATCTTGTGATATACCCAGGATATGGATACAGGAGTGCCTTCATACCCTTTTATGAAATCACTGATGACAGGGCCGTGGGGAGTGATTCTGATGGTTAGGGTTTTGTCGGATTCTCCCTTTACTTTTATGTTTTTGGTGATAGTTTTAATTTGTGTCCATTCCCCTTTGAATTTGACAAGGGTGGGATTATCCGGATGAAAGGTTTCCCCATACAAGTCCAGATCATCATTTTCAAACATTGTTATGGCCCAGGCTTTGATTTTGTTATGGGCCAACATGGGAAAGGGCATCAAGGGTAGATGATATCCGTAATTCTCATATCCCGGGTATTGGACATGGGCTTCATACCAGACACCGGGGTTGGCAATACCTATATGGGGATCATTTGCCAATAGTGCATGCCCGTTTTTGCTTCTGGTGGGTGCCAGAACCCAGGAGTTGCTGCCGGTAAAGGCGGGAACAATTTGTGCCGCTTGATTTAAGATATTTTGTAAGGGGGTGGTAAGTCCTGCAAAGGCCTTTCCTGATAGTTTTTTTAAAGCTTTTTGTGTTCGTGGTTGGGCAATGGGAGAGGGGCCTGTGGGTTCCATAATAGAGACTTTGTTTTCCAGGGCATAGTCCGGGAATACCATCTTAAGATCATTGACAGTCAGGTATGGCTCTAAAATTGTGTAAAGGGAATCGCGTTTAATTCCATCGGCAAAAGAATAGGCAACATATCCTAACATGCTGATAGTGTCCAGGCGGGTGAAAGGTTTTGGTTTAAATCCAAGCAGTGTATATTCCACCGGCAAAGGGCCAGTGGTAATAAAATAATTGATTCCTCTGAGAAAGGCATCCAGAAATTGAAGTGCCTGATGATTAATGTTTTTTTCTTGGGCCAGGTAGTCTTCAGCCCGTTGTTTGAGCATGAGGGTGGAAAACATCTTATCTATACTTAAAAGGCCCGGGCCGAAAATTTGTGCCAACTCTCCCTTGGCAAGGCGTCTTTGTAATTCCATTTGAAAAAGTCTGTCCTGGGCCGTTGTAAAACCAAGGGCAAAATAAGCATCATCACCGTTGGCCGCCTGGATATGGGGCACACCCCATTTGTCACGAATAATCCGGGTTTTTTCTTTCACCTGGGAGGTTACAAGTGTGGCATCAATATCAGGCAATTGACGGGTAAGATAAATCCAGGTACCGCCTCCGAGAAGAATAATAGCTGCAACCAGAATAGTGATGGGATATAATATCAATTTGCGAATCTGCTTCATTTGAACTCCTGACACATTCCGTATTAGATAGTTTCTGGATGGTGTTTATATTCAAAGAATAGACCCTTTAATAAGAGTATTTTCTTATTTTAATCTTATCATCGACTCAAAGCTTTTACTATTCTATCTCCATTAAGAGCACCACCTCTAGTTATAAGCCTTACAGGCAATTCTCCTAGGTGAGATTCTTTAAGGCCTTCGTAAATTTTGAGTAAATCACTGGAAGTTAAGAGCGAAATACCAATATCATATTCGTATTCACATTCTCCTATAAAATCTTCTGTAAAATCATTTGAGACGATAAGGACTTGGTTTACATGATATCCATTTTTTTTACATAGTGCCTCATAAGATTTAAGCTGTCGAGATACTGTTGTGAATTTATTGTAATCTTTGTCTTTAATAGTCTTGCATTCAATGATAATAACATCTTTATTACCTAAATTTATGAGAATATCCATTTTTGATCTTGCGGTATTTATCTTGGCTCTCAATTTTTCATCAACATCAAAGCCCAATTTTCTGAATAGATCTTTAGTCAGCTTTTCATAGAGTGAGCCCAATTCACTTTCTTTAATCACAAGCCCTTTATCTTTAAGTGAATTTATATCACGGCAACCAATTTCGACATAATTATCAAAGTATAGATCCTGAATATTTCGGAAATTATTTATAATATTTAATACGTTATTACCCCTGGAGTTAATTTTATTGTATTTTGAAAATTCAATTAGTTCTTTTTTGGACAGAAGATATAATATGTCTCTTGGACCAATGCCATAATCGGTAAGAATGTCTGCCTGTATAACTTCATCTTCTTGAAGCTCAAACTCTGCCTTTATTGTTTTGTTTAAATCCGGTTTGAATTTAACAAGCAATGATATTAATTTATCCAAGCCATCTTTGGATAATGATATTGAATCTTCTTTTTCTTGATTTCTAAGATAATCTAATAAAATATAAATTTTTTCTTCTAATGATCTTCCGAGTTTTGGCACCGAAATATCTAAATCTTTTTTGATAAGTTCTTGAACCCTTTTTGCTCTATCATTTTTAGTCACTTTATCTTGAAATATATCATTGCTAAGTAATGACGTGACGTTGACACCTTGATTTAATATGGCATTGATTTTGTCAATTCTTGAAATTTTTTTGTCAATGCCGTGTTTTTTAGCAATTAAATTGATTTCAGGGTCTTTAAGATGTTTTAAGATTCTGCGCAAATATTTGAAAGGTAGCTCTATCTCTAAAATTTTTCTAAGAATATATATTATTTCATCGGGGATAAATATGGTATTGGATTTACGATTGAAAAAGACAATTCCTGTTTCTTTTAATTCATTTATAACATCTTCAACATTATACTTTTCAGGTGGTATTATCGAGTAGGTAATAGCTTTGTCTTCTTCACTCGACAGATCAAGATTTTTTGATAATGTGTGAAGAATTGTTTTTTCCTTCCATGTTATCTGTTGTTCTCGGTTGATTTCTATATCATTAGTATAGGCAGTATTAACGCAATTTTTGAAGATTATATAATCTCGTTTTCTTTCTGGTGATATGTTCGCTGTTTCATTAGTTATTTGTGATTTCATCGACTTGATCTGGTTATTGAGATTATTTAATGATTTTTTGTATAATTTATCGAACCAGTCACGAGACATCATTTGATTCCCATCTCGAATAAAAATTTCAACGATCAACTCTATTTGGAAGTTACTAAATTTGATGCCATGTTTTAAATGTTCTGTGTATTCATTTCTAAGCAAGTTGAATAATTGAACAATATTGATATCTTCTGCTTTTTTAAGAATATTATTACTATCGGATAAAATTTTATCAATTTTTGGATTTTTCTCTCTATTTGTTTCGCTATACTTATCTAATATTTTTAAAAAAGATATTTTTTCAATTTGATTTACTTTACTAAGCACTTTTATTAAGTTCAACGGTATTCCTCCCTGAAATATTAGCGCTATATGAATTGTAAATAAGAATTAATTGAACATCTCTATTAGGAAATTCTTGACATAAAAGAAATTTTTATTCAAGAAATTTATTTTTTTCTGCCGGAATTATTTTTTAAGCAAGGTTTGCTGCCTAAAATCAAGATAAATGAATTTTAAAAAAAACATTGGAAATATAGTATGACCAACCTGAGTATTGGCGAGAATGAAAACCCTTTTTTCTCCGGTGATCTATCGGTTTAAATATTATATCCGGTAGTATCCATTGGAGTAAAAATCTGGGGATTGGATAATTTTCAATCCCTCTATGTTCTTTTTATTTAAAAAATGTCCATTTAAAAGTTGAAGCCGGTTTTTAAATGGGCTATTTTCATCAAGAAAAATTTAGGGTATGGTAGAAATTATTTTAATTTACTAGTTCAGAGGAAAAGTATATGCCGATTGCAGATAAGATGGTGAAAATGGTTGAATCCGCATCCATGATTCGAAAAATGTTTGAAGAAGGTGCGCGGTTGAGAGAAAAATATGGGGCCGATAATGTATTTGATTTTTCCCTTGGTAATCCTGATGTTCCCCCTCCGGCTGTTGTTAAAAAGACTTTGTTGGAACTAATCAATAATGATGATACCACCCACGGATATATGCCTAACCCAGGATATCCCCAAGTGAGGCAGGCCGTGGCTGATTACTTGAATAAGGAGTTTAATGTAGGGCTTACCCGGGATTTAGTGATAATGACTGCAGGTGCCGCTGGAGCATTGAATGACACCCTGAGGGCATTGCTGAACCCAGGAGAAGATATTTTGGTATCTGCTCCTTATTTTGTTGGCTATAATCAATATGCTTTTGTGGCCAATGCAAATTTGAAACCCGTATCCTCCCTGGCAGATTTTCATCTGGATCTTGCTGCTATTCAAGCTGCCATTACAAAAAATACGAGGGTAATGCTGATCAATTCTCCTAATAATCCTACGGGAGTCGTTTATACAAAAGAAGAACTTGAGGGGTTGGGAAATCTGCTTGAAGAGGCCAGTAAAAAGTTTGGCAAACGTATCTATTTGATTTCTGATGAACCTTATCGAAAGCTTGTTTATGGTGCCCAGGTACCTTCAGTTTTTGATGTGTATCCCCATACCATTATACTTAGCTCCTATTCCAAGGAATTGTCCCTGGCAGGGGAGCGAATCGGATACCTTGCCATTCATCCCAAAGCCGAGGATGCAGCTATGATTGCCGGGGCGGCCGGGGTGACAAATACCATGATGTATGTGAATGCGCCGGCGCTTTTCCAGCAGGTGGTGGGACGGCTCCAGGGTGTTAGCGTGGATATTGATATTTATAAAAAACGCCGGGACATGTTATGTGAAGGACTCTTTGCTGCCGGGTATCAATTTGATGTGCCCCAGGGTGCCTTTTATCTTTTTCCAAAAAGTCCCATTGAAGATGACCTTGAGTTTGTTAATCTCCTGAAGCAAGAAAATATTTTGGCAGTTCCCGGAACAGGTTTTGGTGGGCCCGGTTTTTTTAGGCTGTCCTATGCGGTGCCGGAAAAAACTATTAAAGGTTCTTTTGATGGGTTTAAAAAAGCCTTTGATCGTGTAAAATAAATAAGGAAATTATGTATGGAAAATTATTATAATCCGGAAGATCTGTTAAAATTTGAAGAAGTTGGGAAAGATGCCCCTGAACTTGCTAAAAATTTTTTTGAATACTATGGGCAAGTTTTTGCTGAAGGAGATCTCACGGCAAGGGAAAAATCCCTGATAGCCCTGGCTGTGGCCCATACCATCCAGTGTCCTTATTGTATTGATGCCTATACCAAAGGTTGCCTTGAAAAAGGGTCCAATCTTTCTGAAATGACGGAAGCTCTTCATGTGGCCACGGCCATCCGGGGTGGAGCCTCTCTGGTCCACGGAGTTCAGATGAGAAATATAGCTGAAAAAATGTCAATGTAAAACAGGAAAACCTTGATCGATGGAAATTCAAAATTTACAAGAGGGTGGCTTTCCTGATTTTGATCAAACCCTCAAGAATCATGGTCTTTTCCTGAAACGGGGAGAGACGGTCATCTGCCAGATAAACCTGGGTCTTTTATGTAATCAGGTTTGTAAACATTGTCATTTGTCGGCGGGCCCTGGGCGAAAAGAACTTATGGATCTTGCCACCATCCACCAGGTGATCCAATTTCAAAAAAAGGCTGCCTGTGAGGTAGTGGATATCACAGGTGGGGCTCCTGAAATGAATCCCCATCTGCCGGTTTTGATTGAGGAAATGGCCGGATTGACCAATACTCTGATGTTACGGTCCAACTTGAGTGCACTCTATGATATCAATGATCCTGGTCTACTGGATTTGCTGGTGAAACACAGGGTAACTATTGTTGCTTCTCTGCCATCATTGAATCTTTCCCAAACCGAGGGCCAACGGGGGGAAGGGGTGTTTGATAAGAGCATTAAGGCTATAAAACTGCTCAATGATATGGGGTATGGGAAAAAGGATGCAAGTCTTGTTCTGGATTTGGTGTCAAATCCGGCAGGTGCGTTCATGCCCACCCCCCAGGCCGTAGCGGAAAAACGATTTCGCAGGGTACTCAAAGATAAATGGGGGATTGTTTTCAATCGATTGTTCACCTTTGCCAACATGCCCCTGGGACGGTTCGAAACCTGGTTGAAAAAAAAAGAAATTTTTGAGACCTATCTGAAATCCCTCTGGGAAAAATTTAATCCATGTACCTTGGACGGATTGATGTGTCGTCATTTGATTTCGATATCCTGGGACGGGTATCTTTACGATTGTGATTTTAATCTGGCAGCTCGATTGCCCAAGGGCAATTTAAGAACACATATCGGTGATTTGACAAATATGAATTTTAATAATCAGGAGGTTGCCGTGGGTAATCATTGTTACGCCTGCACTGCCGGCAGCGGATTCACCTGAGGCGGTTCCATTGAGGTTTCCGGTTAGGGAACTTGGTGTTTTTTGTTTGGTGATATGCCTTGCGCTGAAAAGCAAATCTTGTCTCAAAGGTGCATGGCATATCGTTTATTATCAATTTCAAGGGTTGTCTTGGAAAAAGTGAGTTTGTTAATGATTTTACCATCCTTGAAATGGATTACATCCACGCCTTTTCTTATTTCCTGCCTGTCTTCAAAGCCAGGTTCCATTGAAGGCCATTCAAGCACCCAGCGGTATAATACTTTTTGTACCTGCTCATCCACAAAGGTTTCTGCTTCTAAAAATCTGAAATTGCCGTGGTTTTCAAACCAGGAAGTCCAGACTTTTCTTAAATTTTTTTTCCCTTTGACATAGGCACCTGTCCAGTTTTCAAAAAAAACATCTTCATGGAAGAGATCCATGACTTTGTCAAGATCGTGCTTATCCCAGGCCAGGTTCCATTCCTTAAGCCTTGTTTTAATTTCGTCGTGTGAAAGTTTCATTTGACACTCCTTAACCATAGGGGTATTGGTTTTTCTGACCATCAGATCGATTTTTGCCAGATGGTTTTTTACACCTTCAATAAGGAGTCTGACAATCCCTTTTACCACTTCTTTGGTATAGGGTTCAATCCTCAGGTGTTTCAATGGTCTATCCCCTTTATACTATTTTTCGGTGTTTAAAGCAGTATTTTTTTAATTATTATCTTTTTTTCCACCGGATAATTTTTTTAAAACCTTCTTCTGCGGCTTCCTGTAATAATTCTAAATTAATGGGCTTTTTGAAATAATCATCAAATCCGGCATCCCGGCAATCGGCGAGTTCAAATAAAGAAGCATACCCTGTCATCGCGTAAATCACTGTTATTGGCATATCCTCTTTAATCTTTTTACATAGATGAACACCATCCATTCCAGGCATATTAAGATCTAAAAATATCACATAAATCTCTTCTTTTTTTAATAGCTCTAAAGCAAGTTCTGCGTTTGTAGCGGTTCGAACTTGATAGCCGGCTTTTAAAAATGCTATTTCAAACAATTGAAGTATGGCTATTTCATCATCAACGATTAAAATTTTTTTTTGTTTCATTTAAATATCCTTTCCCTGTTTTTCGATGATATTGATCGCTTTAGCGGCGATATTATTGATGTCATGGACATGATCCACAGCTCCTAGTTTTATAGCCTCCCTGGGCATTCCAAATACAACACAAGAATTTTCATCCTGGGCGATATTGGTCGCACCGGATTCTTTCATATTCAACATTCCTGCAGCTCCATCTTTGCCCATGCCTGTTAGAATGATACCAACCGCATTGGCTCCAGCATACTTTGCAACGGATTTAAATAATACATCCACTGCAGGTCTCTGGTAGTGGACAAGGGGACCATTTTTAACTTCAACATAATATCTGGCACCGCTTCGTTTGAATATCATATGATAATTGCCTGGTGCCAGCAGCACCTGGCCATTGGTAACAGTATCTCCGTTTTGGGCTTCTTTGACAGTCATTTGACACAGCTCATCCAATCTCTGGGCAAAGGATGTGGTAAATTGTGCCGGCATATGTTGTACAACCACAATCCCCGGAGAATTTCGTGGAAGTTGGGTCAATACTTTTTTTATGGCTTCGGTTCCTCCTGTGGAAGCACCGATGGCTATGATTTTATTTGTTGTGGCGGAAAGGGCTTTTGATTCGATGGTGGTCATTGGTGCATTATCTGCTTTCCGGGTGACCCTGGAAAGCAATTTTGCCCCGTAAACTGCCCTGATTTTTTCTGCTAATTGTATGCTCATATCACCCACGGAGTAGGCAGAATTGGGCTTGGATATAACTTCAAGAGCTCCTAAAGAGAGTGCTTCAAGGGCTATTTTGCTTCCCTTTGTGGTTAAAGAGCTGACTATGATGACAGGCAGGGGGTGGTATTTCATCAATTTGCCTAAAAAAGTTATACCATCCATGCGGGGCATTTCAATATCCAGGGTAATCACATCCGGTTTTAGTTTAATTATTTTGTCTCTGGCAACATAGGGGTCTGTTGCCGTTCCTACAACTATAATTCCTTTTTGCTTAGATAATTGTTGTGAGAAAACTTTTCTGACAACTGCTGAATCATCTACGATCAGAACTTTTATGTCATCGGGCATATAGAATTCTCCAGGTGTTTCAATTAATCTTTGGTTAGTCTCTTGATACAAGGCTGAAAATGCCATGAATATCGAGAATAAGCCCCACTTGGCCATCAGCAAGAATTGCTCCTCCGGCAAGGCTTTCAATTTCTTCAAGATTAGTGCCAAGGCTCTTGATTACATATTCGTCTTTACCTAGAAGCTCATCAATTAATAAAGCTCTTTTTTCATCCTTTGATTCAACAACTACTACAAGGCTGTCAGTGACAGATTTTTTCTGGCTGCTGGTATTGTAAATATCATTTACCCTGATTACGGGGATTAAATCGCCCCTATCTTTAACCATTTCACCTTTCCCCTCCACTGTAAAATAATCTTTTTTGTCAGGCTTAAATGCTTTTTGAATAGCGATGGTGGGAATGACATATTTTTCATCATCAACCCTTACTAACATTCCATCAATAATGGCTAAGGTAAGGGGAAAACTGATGGTGAATTTGGTTCCTATACCTTTTGATGAACTAATATTTAATTGTCCCCGAAATTTTTCTATTCCATTTTTGACCACATCCATGCCAACTCCTCTGCCTGACACATCAGTGACCTCTTTGGCCGTAGAAAATCCGGGTTGAAGAATTAGATCATAAATTTGTGTATCGGTCATTTGCTCATTGCCGGTGATAAGGCCGGAGCTTTTAGCTTTTTCAAAAAGCCTGTCTTTATCGAGTCCTTTGCCGTCATCCTCTATTTCTATGATGATATGACCGCCTTTATGATAGGCACGAAGAATAATCCTGCCCTGGGGAGGCTTTCCTTGTTCAAGGCGGGAAGATTTTGATTCAACACCGTGATCACAGGAGTTTCGGATCATATGGACCATCGGCTCATAAAGGGCATCCACTACATTTCTGTCTATTTCCGTATCTTCTCCTATCATGTTCAAACTTATATCTTTACCCGATTTTCGGGAGAGATCTCTGACAAGGCGTATCATTTTCATGAAGGTGGCCTTGATTGGAATCATCCGCATGGACATGGCAATATTTTGCATATTGGTGACAATCAGACCTAGTTGGGCCACATTTTGATTTAATGATGGATTATCTGAGGTCTTTTGTCTTAACATGGACTGGGCAATGACAAGTTCTCCGGCATAATCGACCAGATCATCAAGTTTTTGGGTACTTACCTTTACCTGGGAGACTACTTGTTTTTTTGATAACTTTTGTTCCATCAGGGCCGCAGCCACTTTGTTGGGTGTTGCTTTGTTTTCTTCAACCAGTATCTGCCCTATTTTTTTCTCCGGTTGTTTTTCCTGGATCTTAAGGGCAGTCTTAAGATTTTCAATATCAATTTCTCCCTTTTGGACGAGGATCTCACCCAAAGGCTTATGTTCGCCTTTTGATAAGGATGTCTGTAAATTCTGCAGTTTGTCTCTCAAGGATTCAACATCAATATCACTATCGTCTTGTTTAAATCCGGTAGATATTCCCTGGTTTACTCTGTTTATAAGATTTTTTAATGTGTCGACGGATTCAAGGATTATATCTGTTGCCCTGTCATTGATTAGAAAATCTCCACTGCGGGCACTATCTAAAAGATTTTCTGTGGTATGGGAAAGCTTGTTGATTTTTGTCAGAGATAAAAATCCGGATACACCTTTAATGGTATGAAATGGACGGAAAATATCATTAATAATATCATTATTGGTTGGATCTTGTTCCAGGTCGATGAGGTTTACCTCTATTGTATCAAGGTTCTCCTGGGCTTCTGATACAAAATCTATCAAAATTTCTATATCATCTTCTGATATTTTTTCCGGTTCTCCCGGGGATTCCGGTTCCAGGCTTTTTTCTTCAGGAGATGTTTGCTCGGGTTTTGGGTCTTCTGTAAATTTAATAGTCAATAATTGTAAAACATCAGAATAATCAAAGACAAAGGCTTCTTCTTTTTTTAAGTGACTTAATATGGATTTAAGTAAAACTACGCCTTCTTCAATGGGTTTTGTGTTTTCTATATTTTCCAGAGTCATGTTTTCCACATAACTTTTACAGGCAATGGAGACTTCATAAATTGTGATAAAATTTTTCTCCTTTGAAACTTCAATAAGTTCATCCAATGTGTTGAGCATTGCACCAAGATCAGGGATTTCACCGGGGCAAAATTTGCCAATTAAAATGAACAATTTATGAAGGCTGTCTTCGATTAGATCCAGGTCAGAGTCGTCAGGAGAAGGCATTTCGGATTGAGTTTGGGTATTGTCAATCACATGGTCAGAATCGTTTGAACTGCCCATGTCTGATACTAATTCAGATATTAATTCGCCCAGGGCAGTCATGTTTTTATCAACATCATCGGAAGGTTTTTTTAAAACTGCTTCTATAATTTTTTTTATCTTTAATATTTTTTTTGCTTTATCTTTTAAAGATAATTTTACATAGTTTCCATGAATCTGTTTTAAAATCGGCAGCAAACAAGATAAACTTTCTGGCTCGTTGGGATCTGATAAAACAAAATCACAGGAAAGTTTTTCAATTAAATTTTCAATGAGTTCATAATTCATGATACTGCCTTTATTTTTGGTATATATTAATCATTACAACTTTTTTTACTAAAACTTTATCGCTGGGAGCAGGGCGTAAATATAAAATTGCTCTGTGCCAGTAAATTAATTTTTAAAAATCTTTAAAGGTTTTGTCTTCATCAAAAGGAATCACCTGGTCGGGTGATATCTCTTTTGTATCATGGGCCAGCATTTTTTTTCTTTTCGCCCCGGCTGGTTTTGAAGGGTGGCAAGGCGCTTTTCTCCTTCGGGTTTTACCAGAGTTGATATTCTGGTCATTTTTACCAGTTACAAGTTGAACAAGATCCCCCACATATTCTCTTAGTTGTTCTGCCTGGGCATTCATCTCTTCCGAGGCAGCTGCGGATTCTTCCGCATTGGCGGCATTTTGCTGGACTACTTTATCCATTTCGGTAATTGCAAGATTTACCTGTTCAATACCACTGGATTGCTCTTTGGATGCTTCAGAAATTTCTGCAACTAGATCTGCGACCTTGGTTGTGCTTTTAGCAACTTTGCTGAACGCATCATTTGTGGTTGACACAAGTGTTGTGCCATCTGTTACTTTTTTTACAGTCCCTTCTATCAGCTCTGCTGTATTTTTTGCGGCATCGGCAGCTCTCATGGCAAGATTTCTGACTTCATCTGCCACCACGGCAAAACCTGCCCCTGCTTCACCGGCCCGGGCTGCCTCGACTGCTGCATTAAGGGCAAGTAAATTGGTCTGAAAGGCGATTTCATCAATTGTCTTAATGATTTTCGAGGTTTCCTCACTGGCTTTGGAAATATCCTCCATTGATGTTGTTAACTGCCCCATTGATTCATTGGCGGTAATTACAAGCTGGTTAGCTTCCTTCATTAAATTATCGGCATGGCCGGCATTTTCAGCATTTTTCTTGGTCATGGAAGACATCTCTTCCATGGAAGAAGAGGTTTGCTCTATGGATGCAGCCTGCTGGGAAGCTCCTTCTGCCATGGACTGGCTGGATGAAGATACCTGGCTAGAAGCAGAAGCGACTTGATTTGCTCCTTCACTCATTCCATTGGTAATTACATTGATAGGCTTGCTTATGGAACGTGCAATCAACCATGCGATTCCAAAAATTGCAGCGGCACTGATGATGGCGATGATTATCATAAGCCATTTAATTGTGTTAACCGCCGCAAATGCTTCGGATTCATCGATTTCGGCAATAAGCGCCCAGGTAGTGTCACCAATTTTCAAAGGCGTGAACGCTGAAAGTACAGGATTGCCGTTATAGTCAATGATGATTTTTGTGTCTTCTTTGCCGGAAAGCGCTTCTCTTGCTGCCTGGGTATCCACGCTGCCAGTGGAAGGATTGGCAAATGAGGCTTTAACCGTGTGGTTGGTGGGATCAAGAAAACTGTCCGATCTCATGAGCATGTCTGGGCCCACAAGATAAGTTTCCCCGCTTTTTCCCATACCCTCTCTTTGTTGCATGATATTATTGATGGCATCAAGGGAAAGTTGCAGGGCCACTACCATCTCAACTTTTTTGCCATCAAGGACCGGCTGGGCTATGAAGGCACTGGGGGCATCATTGCTCGGGGCATAGGGTTCAAAATCTGCAACCCCGTATTTTTGGGAGGCCTTTACTATTCTAAAAAGCTTTCCAAGGCCTGAATTTGCGTATTTTCCGTTTTCAAAATTGGTCTGGTAGTCTGCTTCCTGGCTAACTGTATAAAATGCATATCCATTGGGGTTAATCAGGAAAAGGTCATAATATCCGTACATTTCAGTATATTTTTTAAAAAAATACTCCCCCGATTCATCTTTGGGGCAAAATGCTTCTGCAACGTCGATTTCAGTAAGAATCGCCCAGTTAAGATCCATTATTTTAATCGGATCATAGCAAGATAACACAGGATTTCCATTATAGTCTGTCATAAGCTTCCTGCCGTGTTTTCCAGCCAGGGCAAGTTGCACGGCTGTTGTATCTGCACTGCCTTTATCAGGATTTGAAAAACTTGCCTTAACCGTATGATTTTCTGGGTCAAGATAAGAATCCGACCGCATCAGTTTGTCCGGTCCCACAAGATACGATTCTCCGGTTTCGCCCAGTCCATACCTTGTAGTCATCACTTTATTGATTTGATCAAGGGGCAACTGGAATGCAATGATTCCAATCATGGATCCTGCTTGATTATTTATGGGATATCCTGCAAACATGGCAGGTTCATCATTGCTTGGGGCATAGGGTGTTATATCGACAATGGCGGGTTTGCCGGAATTGATAATCTTTGACCAAAGATTGCCGAGGCCCGAATCCTTATATCTTCCATGGGCGATATTTTCTCCTAGGTCCTGTTCTTTTGCTGCTGAATACATAACATGTCCATGTTTAGCGCAAATAAGGAAGACATCATACACTCCACTGGCGTCATAAAAATTTGTCATGCTAGCTCCCAGGGTTTTCCATATCTGCTTATATTCGGAAGTCGTCACATCATAGTTCCCGGTGGGAGATGTATTCATATCATTGTGATAAATTACAAGCCGATCATAAAGTAATTTTACATCTTTGCTTTTTGCAAACATGTTCATTTTTAGAAACATATCGGTGAAATAGCTTTCCAGGGCTGCCTTTTTTAATTGCTGGATTGCCTCAAGCTTGTCGAAGGCCTCCTTTCTCAATGTACTGACAGTTTCCATCAGTACGCCCATATCACCTCTACGTTCATTAAAAAACTGGGTGATCTGTGCTTTTTTGACCGCCCGCATTCCCTTGAGTTGTCCAAATGCAGCCCCTGAAAGCGCATTGCTTGATTTTTTATAGGATATGGCACCGATTACGCTAAAGGGGATCAATCCTATTAAAAGAAAGAAAATGATCAATTTTGCTCCAAGGGTCAATTGTTTCATTCTAACGTTCTCCTCTTGAATGGATCTTATTTGGTTTTTTTAAGAGTTGCGATTTCGTCGGCGTTTAAAACTTTGTCTATATCAAGAAGAATTTTGACGCGGCCTTCCATTTTAGCCATGCCAAGAATATAGTCGGTATCAAGCTTTGTACCGAAGGTGGGGGTTTCTTCTATCTCTTCTTCTTTGATATTTAAAACTTCCGATACTGCATCCACAACAATACCAATGAGAACTGTGCCTGATTCTGAATCTATCTCAACCACAATTATACAGGTGCGATCTGAATAATCAATCGATTCCATGTCAAATTTGAGTCGCAGATCAATCACCGGAATCACTTTGCCCCTTAAGTTAACCACTCCCTTAATAAACTTTGGAGTCTTGGGAATAGAGGTGATAGCTATCATGCCGATAATCTCTTTTACCTTGAGGATACCCAATCCATATTCTTCTTTTTTCAATAAAAAGGTTAAATATTTCCCCGTTTTAATTGTTGTTGTTTTAAGAGTATGATTAATCGTTTCGGTTAATTGAGTCATATCTAATCTCCTCTCATTAAAGTTGTTTATTTTTCAATTTATTATCTCATAAAGATCATTCCATGATCACTATCTTGTAAAGCCCCCGGGGGAGGATATGGATGTAATGGTAACAAAAATCATACCCCCGAAAAGATTATAAGCAAGGGCATAGTGCTATGCACTTTGTTTTTCGTACTTCATGAAATTATAAAATATTACTAAATAAAATTCGAAGATTCGATCGATATTCTAATGAAATCAATCGAGATTAATATACTATATATGGGTGATTAAGACAAATTATTTTCAATAATTAATATTTATTTGTCTTAAAAACTTCTTTTAAAGCTCATTTTTTGTCTGGATGAAAATCTGAAATTCAGAGTTTTCTCAGGTGGCCATTATTTTGAATCAAAGATCAGCTTAAATCCGAAGCCCAGGAAAATAGTGCCGGAAATTTTTTGCAGGGTGAGACCAATACGGTGATTGTTTCTCAGGGTATTGGTCATCTTCGCAGCTATCTTTGTCAGAACCATGAACCAGATGCAGCTGCTAATAAGAAAAATGCTGCCAAGAGCGAGGAAGGGCAATGGCCCTTGAGCTGCCTGGGGGTTGATAAACTGGGGTAAAAAAGAGAGAAAAAACAGTGCAACTTTTGGGTTTAAAACATTGGTGATTACCCCTTGGCGATAGATTTTTACTAGATCCTTTGTGGCAAAACGGTTGTCAGCGGTGTCAAAGGCTGTTTTTTTATCCATGAGGGTTTTAAGGCCTAAAAAGATCAGATAAAGGGCACCTGCCCATTTTACCAGGGTAAAAGCTGTGGCAGAGGTGGACAAAATTAAGGAGAGTCCGAAGGCGGCACACAAGACATGGATCACACAGCCGGTCATGATGCCGGCAACGGATACGATACCGGCACGTTTGCCCTGGGAAACACTTCGGGTAACAACGTAGATGGTATCTACACCCGGTGTCAGGTTGAGAATAATGACGGCAATAATAAATCCTGTGTAATTTTCAATTCCCAACATAAAAAAGATCTCCTTATTTTAATCCAATAACGGCCATGGGCCGCCCAAGGGGTTTCATCGGCTTGCCCACAATAAAACCTGAAAGAATCCGATAGGTTGGTTGGTTCTTTCATATACAATATCGGGGGTGTCTTTGGAGCAATTGCTAGTCAAACAGAGCATTAATAAATTGTTTTGAATTAAATTCTTGTAAGTCATCAATTTCTTCTCCAACTCCGATGTAGGAGATGGGAATATCCATGGTGCTGGCTATGGCAGCGACGATTCCACCCTTTGCTGTTCCGTCCAGTTTTGTCAATGCAATCTGGGTAATCTTAACGGCTTTGTGGAAGGTCTTTGCCTGGGATATGGCATTTTGACCCGTGGTTGCATCCAGGACCATTAAAACCTCATGGGGGGCTCCTTCAAATTTTTTATTGATCGAACGTTTTATTTTTTTTAATTCTTCCATGAGGTTTTTTTGGGTGTGGAGTCGGCCTGCCGTGTCAACGAGAACAATATCAATATTCCTGGCAATAGCAGCTTCCATTGCGTCATAGGCTACGGCAGCAGGATCTGCTCCTTCTTTGTGCCTGACAATTGTGGCCCCGGCTCTGTTTGCCCACACTTCTACTTGTTCAATTGCGGCTGCCCTGAAGGTATCTGCGGCCGCAATGAGTACCTTTTGTCCCTGGCGGGTATATTTCATGGCAAGTTTGCCCAATGTGGTGGTTTTTCCGGTTCCGTTCACCCCAACCATCATAATGACATGGGGTTTTACAGAAATTGGTTCAGCAAAAAGGGGGGGGATGTCGGGGAACAAAGCTATAAGCTCGTCTTTTAAGACTTGTTTGAGTTCATCGGCAGTCTTCAGGCGTTTTGCTTTTTTGCGGATACGTTCCATCATTTCCATGGTTATATCCATGCCAAGGTCTGATGTTACAAGCAGTTCTTCAAGTTCTTCAAATAGGTCTTCATCAATTTTTTTGGCGGCGACAAAAAGTTCATTGATATCTGTATTCAGAACGGCGCGGGTTTTGCTTAATCCGGTTTTTAATCTGGAAAATATTCCATTATCTGGATTTTTTTGTTATAATTTTTTTTCTTGCTTAGTGTGTTTTTTTTTGACTATATTAGAAGCCAATTTTGTATCTCCTAAGGTCATAATTTGAGCGAGTATGACCTTTTACAATTTTTTGTAATTAGAATCAAGTTAAAACAAGGAAAATTCAATATCCTATTATATTTGACAATGATGCTTTACATTCTGCGCATCAACCGTTAAAAATAAAGGAAAGAGAATATTATGATTTAAGTATGATTAAGAGGGAAGGTGTCTCATGGTGACGCAATTGGACCAACAAGTAGTGGTGTTGAAGGACAGGGTTAAAAAACTTCAATCGCAAAAGGATAGTCTGATAAAGGAACTGGATACCATAGAAGAAAAGTTCGAAAACCAGGACAGGCTCTACCGGAAATATTTTCCCATCATCATTGATATGGTGGCAGCAGGGGATACTTATTTTGCAAGGGCATGCAATGAATTGAGTGGTGCATTAAAAAAAGGGACATCCTTTGTAAAAATTGCTTATATCTTTGAACAATTGAAAACAGCCATGATTAAAGAAGGTATTGGACCGGCACCCGTGAAAAAGAAAAAAGGTTTTTTTGCTTCTTTAATGAAATCACCAACCAATAATTTTATTGAAGATTTTAAGCAAAGTTATCATGATATTCTTAATAATCTAAGATCCACCCTTGATAAAAAATATGCAACCCGGATGGATAATATAACGACCAGAATATTAAATGCCGCAGATACCGGGGATATTGGGGATATCCGGGAAAGTCTTTTTAGTTTGGTCTTTGTCTATATTTCCGAAACAAACCAGGACCGGGAAAAAGTGAACTCCTTTGTCCAGGATATTGTGGGCAAGATTTTGGATATTGAAGTAAAAATTGCCACTTCCTATGATCAGACAAGCTCCCTGTTTTCATCCAATTCAGGGTTTGAAACTCTTTTAAGTTCAGAGATGACGGATCTACAAACAACATCTAATGTAACCTCCAGTCTGGATGATTTAAAAATTCAAATTACGGAAAGACTGACATCCATTGAAACAGCATTGAAGAAAAAACAATTAAAGGATAAGGCGATTCAAGCTGTGGCAGAAAAAAACCGGCATATTTTTAAGTCCGGGTTTGCCAAATTAAAGCAGGAATTGAATGAGGCTACTCAATATTCTGAAAAACTTGAAGAAAAATTGAATCTGGATCAACTGACTGGTTCGTTTAATAGGAGGGCATATGACAAAAAAATTGAAGACGAAATGGAACGGTTTTTGCGATATGGGACTATATTTTCTTTGTTGGTGATTGATGCAGATAAGTTTAAGAATATTAATGACCGCTATGGGCATGCTATCGGAGACAAATGTCTTCAGGAAATTATTAAAAGATCCATCCCTTTGTTGCGCAAAAATGATATGTTGGCCCGGTACGGCGGTGAGGAGTTTGTTGTTGTCATGCCGGAAACCGATGCTGCCGGCGCAAAAGAGGCAGCAGAAAAAATCCGACAAACCATAGAAAAGATTGAGTTTTTGTATAAAAATGAGACAGTGAAGGTTACGGTTAGTGTGGGTGGTACCCAGGTACAAGAAGGGGATGCAAATCATTTACAGGTATTTGAGCGGGCAGATATAGCCGTATATAAGGCAAAAGAAAATGGAAGGAACCAGGTATTGGTTCATTAAAATATTGTAAAAAAAAATCTATACAGGAGCTGGAATGGGATCTGAGCTAGAGCTGGATTATTTGTTGAATCATCCAATTGCAAACAATGTTATATCCAACGTTAACAGTGAAACAATAGACAGGAGATTATTTTTACCGAAAAAGATCCAAATTTTTTCTAAGAAGTATTCTTTGTTGAAAGATCAGCCGCAATATCGGTTCAGCAGTGATAAGGAAGCCAAAAAAATTCTTCCGGATATTATTAATAATAAAGTCCAGAAGGTGACTCTTAATGGCCCATTGTCTGAAACTCAAAAACAGGCCTTTTCAAGTAAACGAAATCTGGGGGTGGTTTTTTCAGGAGGACCTGCTCCTGGTGGACATAACGTGGTCGCAGGTCTTTATGATGAACTCAAAAAATATAATTTTGGATCAAAGTTGTTTGGGTTTTTATTGGGACCGGATGGACTTATTGAATCCCGGTATATTGAGATTACAAAAGAGCTTGTGGATATCCATCGTAACATGGGTGGTTTTTCCATGCTACAGACGGGCAGGACAAAAATAGATTCAAAAGGGAAGATGGAATCTTCATTGAAAACCTGCATGAATCTTGAACTGGATGCATTGGTAGTTATCGGTGGAGATGATTCCAATACCAATGCTGCCTTTCTTGCCCAGTATTTTAAAGCGTCCGGCATCAAGGTTATAGGAGTTCCTAAGACTATTGATGGGGATATTCAGGTGACAACAGATGATGGGGATGTTCTTTGTGCTACTTCCTTTGGCTTTCATAGTGCTGCCAGGGCGTTCTCCCAGAACATCAGTAATCTGGCCAATGATGGTGAATCTACTGTCAAATATTGGCATGTATGTAAGGTGATGGGCAGGGTAGCAAGTCATTTAACATTGGAATCTGCCCTCCAGACCCATGCAACTTTGTCTTTGATAGGAGAGGAACTTGCAGATTATGTTGACCAGGATCGCCTGGAAAAGGCAAGGAAAAATAAAACCATCGATTATAATGCCTTTGGCATTACCCTGCGTCATCTGTCCCGCTTAATCTGCGATGTCATCGTGAAGCGGGCGACCTTTGGTAAAAATTACGGAGTTATGATTATTCCCGAGGGAATCCTAGAATATATTAATGAAATTCAGGTTTTTATCATAAAACTTAATAAAATCATAGCGGAGTATAACACAATTCATGATTTGGATTTTCACTTGGCATTGCCCGGGTTGACTGAAAAACATGATTATTTAAGGCGGATCAGCCAGGGAATGATAGATAAAAACCCCTTTCCCATTTGGAATATTCGAGATGATGAATTGTTTAATCAATTGCCCTCATTTTTCAGGGACGGTCTCTTGGTGGAACGCGATCTCCATGGAAATTTTCAGTTTTCCCAGGTTAAAACAGAAAAGATAATCATGGATATGGTAAAAGAGTATCTCGACGTTTTAAAAGAGCAGGGTGTCTATAAAATTGGGATAAAAAATACCGAATATAAATCTATTATGGTTGCCAATGATATGGATCCGGATTTATATGCTGGGGTAATTTTCAGAAACCCCGGGGCTAAATATCTTTTGGTTAAAAAGATCATTATTTCCCAAAAAACTCTGAAGCAGGAACTTGTCAGCAATGAACTTATGGATGCCGGCAACGATATTCCAGGACCCATTGTTGAGCTTTTTTTGAAATCCCAGCCCAAATTTAAAACCCAGACCCATTTTTACGGGTATAACGGCAGGGGATCTGCTCCCAGTCATTTTGATTGTAACTATACTTATAACCTCGGTATGACTGCATTTCATCTTATTGCCGGAAATGCTACCGGTCAGATGGCCGCTATTCGGAATCTTGAGATGGATTTTGATCAGTGGGAACCCATTGGTATTCCCATTGCTAAGCTCATGCATCTGGAAGAGCGAAAGGGTAAGTTGGAATTGGTAATCGAAAAAAGTCTGGTGGACTTGAATTCAAACGCCTTCAGGGTTTATAAATCTTTGAGGAAAAAATGGGTGGCAGCAGATTTAGGACCGGACCATTATCGGCAGCCGGCACCCATACGTTTTGCCGGTGAAACAGAAGAAGACAGGCCTATCACTCTGGTGCTAAATTCCATAGGACCTGAAAAATAGATAGATTATGAATTATCTTTTCTGGGTGGTGTATCTTTAACAAAGGGTTCATAAATCTGGACCCTTTGTTTGCGCCCCCTGATCATTACTTTGTCAATAAAGTGAAAGGAAAATCGATCTTTCAGCTTTTCTTTGGTAAATTCAGAGACAAGAATGGTGGTACCATAGGTTTTATTAATCTCTTCAAGTCTGGATGCCAGGTTAACGTTATCTCCCATGACGGTATAATCGAATCGATCCTGGCTGCCAAAATTTCCTACGCTCATTATACCTGAATTAATCCCAATACCAACGTGAATCTCCGGCATGCCCTGGTTCTTTAGTTTTTGGTTGCTTTTTATCAGGTGGGATTTCATTAAAAGGGCTGTTTGAACTGCTTTGCCTGCATGATCCGGTTCATCATTCGGGGCTCCCCAGAAGGCCATGATGGCATCACCAATGAATTTATCCACCGTGCCTTTGTTTTCCATGATGATATGACTCATTTGTGTCAGATATTGGTTCATGAATTTTCCAAGGACTCTGGAGTCCATTTTTTCAGAAATACTGGTGAAGCCCCGGATGTCCGAAAATAAAACTGTAAGTTCTTTTTGTTCTCCGGCTAAAGAAAGCTGTTTGGGATTTTTCACAAGGGCTTTTACCACATCAGGAGCTATATAATGGGAAAAAGCGTTTTGGATATACCGTTTGGCACGGCCTTCCCGGACATAGTTTAAGATGTTGACCAGGACCAGGAGGATCAAAAAGGTGTCGAAGGGAAAGGTTATTCCGATGAGTTGGTTGTTGAGAAAGAAAAAATAATAGTTTCCTGCAAAAATAAACAAAAAAAATAACAAGGCACCCACTGCCCCTGTTAGGGGGCGGGAAAAAGAAAGTATAAGGTTTAGAAGAAAACCACCCGCCAGAATCAGCAGATAGGTGATGCCGATTTCCGTGAAAAGATCATATTTGAAAGGATCCCCTTGTATTAGATTATCAATGATGGTGGCATTGATTTCAATGCCCGGCATGGTGCTGGAAAAGGGGGTGGCTTTCAGGTCAAATAATCCGGTGGCAGAAGATCCCACCAGGATAAATTTATCTTTAAGATCCGGATGGGACCGGCCTGCCAAAAGATCTCCAGCCGATATATAGGGAAAGGTATTGAAAGGTCCCCTGTGGTTTATAACCATCTGGCAGTTGTTGGTGGTGGGAATAAATGAGTGTCCCAGGCCAAGGCCCAGGATAGGGGTGGGAACAGTTTTGATCCGGCTGTCTGTATGGATGGTTATAAGGGGGATCTTCATTCCTAACCGCCAGGTTTCAAGGGCAAGGGAGGGGTAGGGGATCTGGTCCATCTCCATGAGCAGGGGTACCTGGCGTACGGTGCCTGAATCATCTGTGAGAACATTGAAAAAGCCTTCACTGGCTGCAGTGGACACGGATTCAATATTTAAGATAGCCCGGTAGGCCGAGAGAAGAGAGAGGTTTTTAAAAACTTGTGTTTCTGGAACCAGGCGAATATGGACAGAAGAAAAAGGTACCTGGGTAGCTGATTTGAGACCATCATTTTTAAGCTGGAAGGCATACCCCAGAATTACCCGGCTTTGGGCCACTGCATTTCCAAAGTCAATATCATGGTCCAGGGTTTTGGATTCCATTATATCCTCGAATAAATTGTTTGGAATATGCTCTTTTAATATGGGTTTTAACTTTTCCAGATATCGTGCAGGAGAGGTTCGGTCTGCTTCGGGAAATACGATATCAAATCCAATGACTTTGGCACCGTTATTGTGTATTACCCGTGTCAGGTCGGCCAGTATATGTCTGGGCCAGGGCCATTGGCCCAGTTGTTTCAGGCTTTTTTCATCAATATCTACAATTATCACTTTCTTGGAAATGGGTTGGGGGCCCCTGATCTGGAACATGATATCCACAATTTTATTGTCCAGGCCGGACAAAAACCCAGGCTTTTGGTTGCCAAAGGAATAGAAAACCAGACAGGATAAAATAATCAATAAAGATCCCATGGAAAAAGGAGAGAAAAAAAGGTTTTTATTAAGTTTCATTTAGTTTTTATCTGTATCCTGTAAAGTTTAACGATCTCCTGCAAAAATCCCCTGGTAGGTGGTGGTGGCGCCGTTGGTGAAGGTGGCGGAAAAATTACCGCCTATCCCCTGGGCATTATCCCCAAAAAAAGTCCCGTTGACCATGGAGCCTGACTCAGCGTCGGTTATGCTACCGGAAAATCCCAGGTTGTTAACTAATGTTGAACTCTCTACATCAAGGGTCTTTTCATCAAAGCTGATGGTTCCATGTACGGGTGTGTAGGTGCCGGAACCAAACTCAATTGTCAGGCTGGTCTGTCCGTTTGTCAAGCTTGTCATTTGACCGGAACTATCAAACTTTACACCCTGGGCACCACCTTCATAGGTGGCGGAAAAATTGGATGATATTAAACTTTGCACAGCAGAAGCTGGGGTTTGTGCGCCGGCAATCCAAAAGGCCCCTGGGTCGTGGATATGAAAGTCTTTTCCGGTTCCCGCTTCTTCATAGGCGGCTTCCCAGTATCCCCAATTGGTGTTGTCGGACAATTGGGTTTCCATGGAGGAGATCATGAAATTTCCATAGGTTTTTAAATTGGAACTACCCGATGAGTTTGAAATGGTTCCGTCCAGGATACCTGCCAACTTGTCATCTGATATATAAACTGACTTGGTTTTACCTCCTCCAAGGGTGATGGAATTTATCTGATTGGTGGACCCTAGAAAATCATCTCCTGACATGGAGCCGGAAAAAGTACCATCATCTTTGTTCACCGTCATTTTAAAATCGGATGAATCCTCATTGGCAAAGGCGACTCTATCAGTATCTGGATCATCCATGTCTTCTCCCACTCCGGTAAAAAAACCGTTCCAGGTGGCTGTGCCCGAGTTGGAGTTGGAAGCCTTGGTGTCCACTGATACTTCCACGGTATCGGACCAGGCTTTCTGGATTGTCTGGTTCTGGATGTCAATATCATGCCCTTCCAGGTTTATAATGGCAGATTCCTGGGCGCTACCATAGATCTGACCGGATGTTTCAGATCCTGTCATGGTTCTGATCTGTCCGCTATTATCATAATCGTCGGTGCCCAGTACCACGACATTGATGATTTCACCAGAATCGGTCACCTCTCCAAAGGCAAATCCATGGGTAGCATTATCGGGATGGTCGGGGTCTTCTTCAATGGCAAGAAAACGCTTATTGTCCCAGTTGACGGTGACCGTTACATTTTCTTTGTCCGTGGCATCAGTCGTGTCCTGGAGAGTTCCAGTATAGGTCCAGATTCCGGTGGAGGGGATGGTACCGGAAATTATGGAGTCTATTTGGGCTGAATCGGTGATCTCCTCGGTATCCTGGGCCACTGTCATCTTAATATTGTCAATGGTATTGTCGGGGGCTGGATTTTCTAAGGTCTCTTCTGAACCTTCCATATCTAAATCGGCCAATTGAGTTTGGGAATCACTTTCCTGGTCTGTTTTTTCCTCTGTCTCTTTGGCATTGACGGCCAGCTCCCCTTCTATCTTTTGGAGGGCTTTTTTATCCATTTTTGCAGGTTTTGCAGGGGCCTTTGCCGCATTTTTTACGATGGTGCCGTATCCTGGCCTGTCAATATCCACCCTGCCCATCCTATTTGTCACATAGATACTTTTTCCTCCCTGAAATACCAGAGTCAAAGATTTCCCCTGGACAAGGCCAGCATACATGGAGCCCCTGATGCCAATGGTGGCAGCAGGTGTTTGGGTTATAAAGTTTTTTGGTGCATCCCGGGTGATAGCCCCTCCCATTACCCGGAAGCTTCCGGCTCTGATCTGGGTTTTAATGCCGGAATCGGGATCTCCTGCCTTCCATTGATATTCTTTTATGATCATTTCGGTGTTGCGGCCCAGGGTGATCAGAGTGTTGTCGTCGAACATTAATTGGGTTCTACCCTGGGTGGTTTTAATGGTATCCTGAAGAAAAACAGGAGATTTCAGTTCCAGGGTCCTGAAGTTGGAATTAGATTGAACTGCAATGACTTTTCCCCTTAAGGCTACAACTTTTCCAATGGGATTATCGGGCAGACAAAAAACAATTGTGGGGGAAACTGCCAAAATAAGGGCAGTTATAAAGAGCATTACCAGGATACTAAATAATTGCTGTTTCATAATTCCTCCTAATTAAAAACGGTATTCCATAGAAGAATTAACAACATTTCTGGTGTACTGATATAAGTCCAGGTTAGATTGGGAGTTTGTATATTGATATCCAAGGGTGAGGGCAAGGCTTTGGCGTCGGTCGGAAGATTGCCAGAGTCTTTTTTTCAGGCCGCAGCCAAGATAATGGATGTTGTCTTTTCTGGCTTTATTAAACAGGTATTGCGCATCGTCGTACCGGGTATGGAAAAAATTATAGGAGGCAAAGGCGGTGAATCCACGGCCAAGCTCCCGGTTAATATCAAGGCATAGTTTGTAACGATTGTAGCTGTGTTCATTATCTGCCGCACTTTCGTGTTCATATCCCAGGGTGGTGTCAACCCAAAATCCTTTGGTTAAAAAGGCGGTATCAATGGCAAGGTCCAGATTATCGGCATTTTTTTTAGAATCTTTTTCATAGGTTTTGTTTTTATAGGCAAGGCTTGGAGAAAGGACGAAAGAGGGGGTGAACATATATCTATAAAAGGTTTTTACTCCCAGGGAAGTTAAATATTTTGATTTTCCGAGATCCAGATGCTCCGTCGTGAATAACAGGCCGGTTATTCCTTTGCCTTTGATATATTCAGGCCCTGATTCAATGTTCAGGTAAAGGGTGTCAAGGTCGTTTTCTTTGTTGTAGATGGCTTTGTATACAGATAAGTTGCTCTGCCATGCAAAATTTGAATAGGGGAATATATAGGTATGATTCAGTTCGCCGATTCCCAGGAAAATAGTATCCTGGGTCTCCTGGGCGGATTTTCCGGTCAGGGTTATTTCGCCGATAATAGTGGCGATAGCATCATCGGTAGGACTTGCCCATATATTATCATTCCAGTCAACCCCCAGGGAAAGGGTGCCCCGGAAAAAATGTTTTTGTTCGGTCCGGTCAATATAGGCTAAAAACGTTTCAATATTTAGTTTGACGGCCTGGGGTGGGTCTGTGAGTAATACCTCGTTGCAGTATTTTCGGGCCATATCGTTCATTCCTAATTTCTGGTAGGATCTTGCCATTTCAAGTTTGACTCGAAGGTTTTTCGGGTTTATAATCAAGGCCCTTTCGTAAATCATGACGGCCATTTCGTAATTATGGATTTCAAATGCAGCACGTCCCAGGTAAAAATTGACCTCGTAATTACCGGGATTCAGGTTAAAAGCCTCTAACAGGACTTCATAGGCCTGACGATATTTCTGGGATTTAAAATCGTCAATTCCTTGTTTCAGGTAATCGTCAAAGGAGATGGGATTCCCAGGTGTTGCCTGGATCTCTGAAAATCCAACACAAAAAAAGAATATCAGAATGATGGTTCCGATTCTAACCATAAAAAGTCCTGGCTTGATTTGAATTGATCTGTATAAAGAAACAGCTTTGTAAGTTTATCACGAAATCCGGAGCATTTGTCAAGAAGAAAACCAATTAGGAAGTGGTGATAAATTTTACCAGGGGGGTGAAAAAAAAGGAATAAAAAAACCGGCAGGGGAGTGGCTCCTGCCGGTTTTATGGGGGATAAAATTAAGCTTGTTTTATTTTTGAGTTAATTTTCGTGGTTGATGGGAACACAGGGGTTCTTGATCAAGATAATTGCCTGTGGCTTCATAGGCACGGGCCCGGCAGCCGCCGCAAACTTTTTTGTATTCACATATCCCGCATTTATTTTCAAGATTATTAAAATTTCTGAGTTTATTAAATACGGTTGAATTATCCCAGACCTCTTTGAAAGTCTGGTTTGTGATATCTCCGCAGGTCACGTCTAAAAATCCGCAGGTTTGAACCCGGCCCACATGGGAGACAAAACAAAAGCCGGTACCGGCAAGGCAACCCCTGGTAACAGCATCCAATCCATGGGTTTCAAAGGTGACTTTTTTACCCTCCGCCTTTGCCCGCTGGCGTAAAATTCTATAGTAGTGGGGGGCGCAGGTGGCTTTGAGCTGTAGGTTTACTTTATCTTGTTGATCATAGAACCAGTTCAGGGTTTGTTCATATTCTTTTGCATCAATGGTTGAATCAGCAATATATTTTCCACGGCCCGTGGGTACTAAAAGGAAAATATGGTGGGCAACAGCTCCCAAAGATTCTGCCAGGCTTAAAATCTTTGGAATTTCATCCAGATTGGTTTTGGTGATGGTGGTGTTTATTTGAAATTCCAGGCCTGCTTTCTTGGCAATTTCTATGCCCCGGATGGCATCGCTAAAGGCATTTTCAAGGCCCCTGAAATCATCATGGGTTTGGGGGGTGGATCCATCCAGGCTGACGCTGATTCGTTTTATGCCGCAGGCTTTGAGTTTTTCAGCTGTTGCCGGGGTGATCAGGGTTCCATTGGGTGCCATGACCATTTTCAACCCAATCTTAGTTCCATGGGCGGCTATATCGAAGATATCCTCCCGGAGCAGGGGTTCACCACCGGTGAGGATGATGATGGGTGTTCCCACTTCCCTGATCTGGTCTAAAAGCTTAAAGGAGGCTTGGGTGGAAAGTTCACCATCATAGGGATGATCTTCTGCAACAGCCCTGCAATGCTTGCATTTCAAGTTACATCTGCGGGTGGTTTCCCAGGCAACCAGGCGGATGGTATTGGCATTATCGGTTGTCTTTGTTGCGCTGTGCCCGCCCTGGGGGTATTCTAACTTGCCGTGTGAATGGGGATGATTCATTATGCGTTCAACTCCCTTGCAACATCAAGGGCTGAATAGGTCAATATCAGATCAGCTCCGGCCCGCTTAATTGAAATCAGGGTTTCCATGATCACCTCCTTTGCATCTACCCAACCCATCATTTCTCCGGCTTTCATCATGCTGTATTCGCCGCTGACGTTGTAGGCTGCAATGGGAAGATCAATTTCCTGTTTGAGTCGGTAGATAATATCCAGGTAGGAAAGAGCCGGTTTTACCATGATGATGTCGGCCCCTTCTTCAATATCCATGGTGGCTTCCCTGATGGCTTCTAGGGCATTGCCAGGATCCATCTGGTAGGTCTTTCGATCTCCGAACTGGGGGGCGCAATCGGCTGCTTCCCGGAAGGGACCATAAAAGGCAGAGGAATACTTTACAGCATAGGACATGATGGGAATGTGGGAAAAATTTTCTTCATCCAGGGTCTGGCGGATTTCAGCCACCCGTCCGTCCATCATATCGGAGGGGGCTACCATATCAGCTCCTGCTTCCACGTGGGAAAGAGCAGTTTTAGCTAGAAGATCAAGAGAGGCATCATTGTCAATGATCCCTTTGTCCATAACGCCGCAATGGCCGTGGTCGGTGTAGGCACACAAACAGACATCGGTGATTACCGTGATATCCGGTACCTTTGCCTTGACTGCGGCAACTGCCTTTTGGACAATGGAATCTTTTGCATAGGCTCTTGTGGCCAGTGAATCTTTTTTATCGGCTACACCAAAAAGTATAATGGCAGGTACGCCTGCTTCCTGGGCCTGTTGAGCTGTTTTAACAATATTATCACAGGACAGCTGAAACTGACCCGGCATGGATTCAATGGGTTTTTTAACAGATTTGCCTTCAATAGCAAACAAAGGCAGGATTAAATCATCCCGGGATATTTTGGTTTCCCGGATCATCCGTCTAAAATTGGGGTTTGCCCGCAACCGTCTGCCCCTGGAATCTGGAAAGAGCATTATTTTTTCTCCTTTTTGATTTAGTCTTTTTTTATCTCATCGTCTGTCAGATAGCATGCAGGATCTGAATCCCATGGGTCATCGGCAACCGATTCCGCCCTTGCCCTGAAATTGCCAGCACAGATATCAAGCCATTTACACTGGGCACATCTGCCCTTGACATGTTTTTTCTTTTCTTTCATCTGCATTAAAAATTTGTTTTCAGGATCTACCCAGATTTTAGAAAAGGGTTGGTCTTTGATATTTCCCAGGGTTTTTTCACGCCAGAACTGATCCGGGTGGACCTGGCCGTCCCAGGAGATACAGCCGATGCCCCGTCCCGAATTGTTGCCTTCATTCATTTCAAGCAGTTCCAAAACTTGAGCAGCCCGTTCCGGGTTTTCTTTCTGGAGGCGCTGGTACAAATAGGGACCGTCGGCATGGTTGTCCACGGTAAGTATTTCCTTGGGATGGTTTCGGTTGTGGAGATCCCGGGTTCTGTCCATGATCAGGTCCAATACCTTACGGGTTTCTTCGTGGGAGAGATCTTCCTTGGCAATTTCAGAGCCTCTTCCCGAGTAGACCAGATGATAAAAACAGGCCCTGGGTATATTTTTATCTTCAAGAAGGTCAAAAATACCAGGGATATCCTGGACATTTTGTTTGTTGATGGTGAACCTCACCCCCACTTTTATGCCGGCTTCCTGGCAGTTGTCAATGGCTTCCATGGCACGTTTAAATGATCCTGTGACACCTCTGAACTTGTCATGGGTTGCCTCAAGACCATCCAGGCTGATCCCCACATAGGAAAGACCGATCTCCTTCAATGCTTTTGCTTTTTCTTTTGTGATCAGGGTTCCGTTTGTTGAAATGACAGCTCTCATCCCTTTGCTGACTGCATAGTTTGCATATTCCAGAAGTCTTGGATGGACGAGGGGTTCCCCTCCGGAAAAAAGGAGGACCGGCACTCCAAATTTTGCAAGATCATCAATCATTGAGATGCATTGTTCGTGGTTCAACTCATTGTCATAGGAAATATCTTCACTTCTGGCATAACAATGGACACATTTTAAATTACATCTTCTGGTCATGTTCCAGACTACTACTGGTTTTTTATCCTTTGAAAACTGCAGAAGATGGGAGGGCAGTTGTCCGGAATCTCTTGAGTATCTCAGGGTATCGGACGGTTCAACAGTTGCACAATAAAGCTTTGAAATTCCAATCATCTTATTTCTTTCCTGATAAGGTCGTTAAGGTAAGTTTCATGGTCTAGGAGAGCTGATTTAGAGAGAAAAAACCTGTTTTTGTTTGTTTTTTCCCGGATCAGATTAAACCCGTCATAAAAATCTTCATATAATTTTGATAAAATTTCTTCACTGGTTGCATTATGATCAATAAATTGCTGAATTATAAAATCGATGGCATCTTCTTCAAAAACAATGTTTAAATCGTAGCTTTTGGATACCTCTACTTCAATTTCTTTTACCGAGTCATGGAAGCGTTTGATTTGCTTGACGGCATCTTCAACTTCCATGATATTGCCCGTATAATATTGGGCAACCATCTTGCAACGAATTTGAGAAAGGGTTAGTCCATGGCGTATGGAAAAGGCTTTCCAGTTTTCTCTGATATATTTGGTAATATATTTTTTATAATCATTTGTGGCCCGGGTGTGTTCTTGTTCTAGCTCTTTATAATTGTTGCTTGAGATCAAATCTTTAAGTCGAGTAACTGGATCATCCAGGACTTTTGGGGTCACTGTAAATTTTGAAATCATGCTTGAGGGCAGTTTTTCTTCAAAGGTGAGTAAGGATTCTTCTACTACACTGACAAGCCCTCTGGCTCCGGTGTTTTCAAAAGCAGCCCTCCGGGCAAGAATTTTTAAGGCCGTGTCGGTGAACATGATATCAATACCATAGGCTGCAAAATCGAGTTTTTTACTTAAAATGACAGGGTTATTGGGCATTTTAAGGATGGCATAAAGGTCTGCTTCACTTAAGGTATCAAGGACACATCTTACTGGAATTCTTCCAATAAATTCAGATTCGAACCCGTATTCTACCAGATCTTCTGCCTGGGCCTGCTTTAAGAGTTCAATCTCGTTTTTGGGTTCAGCAAGCTGGGAACCAAAACCGATATTTTGTTTGTTCATGCGTTTTTTGATTACATCGGTGAGGCCTGAGAAGGCACCGCTTAAAATAAAAAGGATGTTGGCCGTGTTGACTCTACGTTGGTTTCTTTTTCCGGTTCTTTGAAAGGATTCAAGTTCTTGCATCATGGAAACCGGATCATGGGGGACTTTAAGATCCACTTCGGTTTCTTCCATGGGTTTTAAAAGGGCTCTTTGCACGCCGGTTCTAGAGACTTGAGCCCCCATGACATTGGGGCTGGCTGCAATTTTATCGATTTCATCAATATAAATGATTCCACACTCGGCAAGGTCGATATTGTCGTCGGCTTCCTTGACAAGATCACGGATAAGATCTTCCACATCTCCACCCACATACCCGGTTTCGGAAAATTTGGTGGCATCGGCTTTTACAAAGGGAACCCCTAATTTTTTAGCAATCAGTTTGATCAGATAGGTCTTTCCGATTCCTGTCGGTCCCATCATCAAAATATTGGCTTTTATATTGCCGGTGATTTTAAAAATTTCATCCCCGGATGTTTCCTGATGCCTGATGCGGTTAAAATGGGTGCAGATTTTGGTGGATAAGACAGATTTTGCTTTTTCCTGCCTGACCACATATTGATCTAAATAGGTAATAAGTTCGCTGGGTTTTATATTGAAATCGACCAGCTCTTTTTTACCTTTGGATGGTGTCTTGCCGCTTATGGCTTCTTGCTGGGGTTGGATGGAAGGAGAAATGATTTTGACATTTTCACCAAATTTTTTGTTTAAAAATTCTCCCAGCTCTTTTTCGATTTTTTTGGGGTCCGGCCCCTGAATATCATTTTTTTCATTCATAATAGAATAATATAAACAAGGTTTTAAAGAATTCAAGACTGATCGGATTTTCTATGTCTTTTTTCTGAAAAAAACTGACAGGGTTTTCCAGAAGATCGATAGACTGTGATACTGGGAAGCTGTTTTGATTTAAAACCCATGGCTTTACACCCGTTTGGACGTTGGGGGTCCCAGGTCACATAAAAGTAATTACATTTATAACAATTTCTTTTATAATCTTGATTCATACAAGACAATACCAGTTTAAAGTGAAAAAGCCACGAACATATCTGTCCGCGGCTTTTTTATTTTGGTGCCGAAGGGGAGATTTGAACTCCCACGGGTCGCCCCACACGCCCCTCAAGCGTGCGTGTCTACCAATTCCACCACTTCGGCTAATTATCTATTTTTACGGTCTTTATTTAGATGTCTGCTCCACTGGAGTAGTCTTCCCTGTCATCACACTGGATACTGATTGGTGACCTGATAAATAGGCCAAGCTCAGGGATGTTACCATGAAGATAATGGCAACCCCAGTGGTGATCTTTGTCAAAATACCAGCAGGCCCTGCAGCGCCGAAAAAAGCTTGGCTTCCACCGCCCCCCAGGGAGGCTCCCATTTCTGCTCCTTTACCGCTTTGAAGCAGAACAATGAGAATCAAAAGAATGCAAACACTAATATGTAAACCGACTATTATAGTTGTCATATGATTTATTTATTATACCTTATTCATTATATTTAATAATGTTAATAAAGTTATCTGCATCAAGGCTTGCTCCGCCAACCAGAGCGCCATCTACGTCCTCGATACCCATGAGGTCTTTTACATTCTCAGGCTTGACAGAACCACCGTATAATATTCTTGTTCTATCTGCCAGGTCTTTTGAAAATAGATCTTCAAGTAAGGATCTTAAATGTTTATGAACCTGTGCTACCTGTTCAATGCTGGCTGTCAGCCCGGTGCCTATGGCCCAGACCGGTTCGTATGCCAGAACCAAGTCAGACAATTCCTCAAGACCAAAGCGTTTTAACCCATTTGAGACCTGCTTGTCAAGAACTAAATAAGTATTTTTTTCTTCCCGTTGTTCCTGGGTCTCTCCAATGCATAATACCGGCTTCAACCCTGCTTCAAGGGCGGCTTTGATTTTTTTGCACACGGATTCATCCGTTTCCCCAAAATACTGCCGTCTTTCAGAATGGCCGATAAGGATATATTCAGCTCCTGCAGCTTTTATCATCTCTGCTGAAATTTCCCCTGTGAACGCTCCTTGTTTTTCAAAGTGCAGGTTCTGGGCCCCAACTTTTACAGGGGTATTCTCTAACGCTTTTGCTACCAAGGGTAAAGAGAGACTGGTGGGGGCGATCATTACCTCAGGATCGGTTAGATCAGAACAAAGTTCTGCAAGACGTGTTGCTGTTTGTACTGCTTGCTGACCTGTTTTATGCATTTTCCAGTTTCCAGCAATGAATGGGCGTCTGTTCATTTGTTACCTCAGTTTAAGGTTAAAGAGATTTACCGACCATGACGGCAAGGTCAATCATTCGACTTGAATATCCCGCTTCATTGTCATACCAGGAATAAATTTTAACCATATTTCCGTTGATCACGTCTGTGCAGGATGCATCCACAATGGATGATAAGGGATTGGAATTATAATCTATGGAAACCAGGGGTAGATCACTATAGCCTAGAATGCCACTCAGGTTCTCCTTGGAAGCTCGTTCAAGGGCACCATTGACCTCTTCTTTAGTTAAATTTGTTTTTTTTGTGGTGACTACAAGGTCAACCAAGGAAACATTGGGGGTGGGTACCCGAACAGACATTCCGTTAAGTTTGCCTTCAAGCTCAGGCAGAACAAGGGAAACTGCTTTGGCAGCACCGGTGGTGGTTGGAATCATGGACAAGCCAGCTGCCCTGGATCTTCTAAGGTCTGAATGGGGGAAATCAAGGATTCTTTGATCTCCTGTATAGGAATGGATGGTGGTCATCATGCCGGCCACAATCCCAAAATTTTCAAGTAATACCTTGGCAACTGGGGCCAGACAATTAGTGGTGCAGGATGCATTGGATATTATGTGGTGGTTTGAGGGATCATAATCTTCATGATTTACACCCATAACGATGGTGATGTCAGGATTTCCGGCAGGGGCGGAGATCAATACTTTTTTTGCTCCGCCTTCCAGGTGTTTGGATGCGCTTTCCCTGTCCCTGAAAAAGCCGGTACATTCACAGACCACATCGACGTTTGTCTCCTGCCAGGGAATTTGTGCAGGATCTTTAAATGCGGTTACTTTGATCTGTTTGCCATCCACTACAATGGATTCATCATTGGCTGTAACACTTTTATTAAAGCGACCATGAACTGAGTCATATTGTAAAAGATGAGCGGTTGTTTTTGTGTCTGTAAGATCATTGATGGCTGTAACTTCTACTCCAGGTGTGTCGGAAGCAGCCCTGAAGAGCATTCGTCCGATTCTGCCAAATCCATTTATACCAATTTTAATTGTCATTTTTTTCTCCTGATTTAATAATTAAAAATTATGATCGTTTACTGCCTTTGAGAATACCACTGGCAAGTGATATGCTTTTTTTACCGTATTCGACGAGGGATGTAGTTAAGGTTTCCATGTCCATTTTTTTTCTAGCGGTAACAGCTTTTAGAAGGATGGGTAGATTGACCCCGGAAATGACTTCTATTTTCCCTTCTTCAAGAAACGAATAAGCTATATTTGAAGGAGTCCCGCCAAACATATCTGTGAAGATAAGGATGCCATTATCCGAGGCTACTTTGGAAATGCCCTGATGGATTTTTTTCCGCAGGTTGTCCGGATTCACCTTAATGTCGATGGAGATAGCTAATAAATTTTCCTGCTTTTTTCCCAGGATTAATTCGAGTGTTTCAATTAGTGTGTGGCCAAGGTTGGCATGGGTAACTACTAATATTCCTGTCATATTTCTTTTACATCCCTGTCAATATCTCTGTGGATAATGCCAGGGGTGAGCCCTTTTTTGTTAAGATGTTCAAAAATGCTTCTAGCAATTGCCACGCTTCTGTGTCTGCCGCCGGTACATCCGACAGCAATGGTTAAATATGCTTTATTCTCTCTTTTATACAGGGGGATTAAATAGTCAAGAAGGGTATAGTATTTATCCAGAAAATTTATGGCTTCCGGATTTGTCATTACAAATTGTCTTACAGCCGTAGATTCTCCATCCAGGTTTTTCAATTCCGGTACAAAATAAGGGTTGGCAAGAAATCTTAGATCCATGACCAGATCTGCATCGTTGGGGATTCCGTATTTAAAACCAAAGGAAAGGATATTTAGTTTCATCCGGTTGGTAGTCTTTTTGCCATCATGAATCAAATCTAAAATAACAGACTTTAGTTGGTGAACATTATAAGCGCTGGTATCAATAATATGATGGGCCACCTGTTTGATAAATTGCATAGCTTGTTTTTCTGATTTTATGCTTTCTAACAGGCTTTTTTCATGGGCGATGGGATGGTGCCTTCGGGTTTGGCTAAATCGTTTTAACAGGGTATCAACACCGGCATCAAGGAAAATAATTTGGGGTGAAATTCCTATATCTTCAATGGCAGAGATACCCGTTGCATAGTTTGAAATAAAGCTTTTTGATCGCATATCCATCACAAAAGCGGTTCCTTTTACACTCGGTGTCTCTTTAAAAGGAATCTCAAGGAATTTGGGGATAAGTTCCATGGGCATATTGTCAACGCAATAAAAGCCGGCATCTTCAAATGCTTGAATAGCCGTACTTTTCCCAGATCCGGAAAGACCGGTTATGATATAAACTTTTTGATTTTCCATTTAAAACTCTTCATTTTGCTCCAGAATAATTTCATAAATTTCATCCACAGACTTGGCTGTTTCTAATCTTTCTTTAAAGGAGTTCATTTTTAGGAGCTTGGAGATTTGGGCCAACACTTTTAGGTGGTCGCCTGTACTGTTTCCTGGTGTGAGCAGCAGGAAAAAAATATGAACCAATCGATTGTCTAAGGAGTCATATTCAACTCCCCTGCGGCTTAGGCCAAACCCCACTGTGACAGATTCTACCGAATCAAGTTTTCCGTGGGGTATGGCAATGCCACCACCAATTCCTGTGCTGCCAAGCATTTCCCTTTCCATTAGGACGGCAGCAATATCATCAGGCTGTGCATTGGTCGTTTTTGATATGGCCCGACTCAGCTCTTTGATAACCCCGTTTTTGTTGGTTGATTCCAGGTTGGCAATAATTGAATCTTTATTAAGAATCTTACTAATTTTCATTGAATTTGTTATCCTCTGGGTTGAATGAGCCCCAGTTTCCCATTATTGTGTTTATAAAGGACATTCAACTGTTTGGTTCTGGCATTATTGAATACAAAAAATGATTGTTTTGAAGAATTAAGTTCAACCATGGCATCATCTATATCCATTGGCTTGTCGTCTATGGGCTCAATGGTGATATTGTCCAAATTTTGATCTGGATTTGGAGTGGTTTGAGGTGTGTTAAATTCCATGGTATCATTTTTAAGGCTTTGTTTGTTTCCCGACATATGCCGTTTGATTTTTTCTTTATGTTTTTTAATTTGGGATTTTACTTTGTCCATGAGCATATCAATGGATGAATACATGCTTTCTGATTCTTCTTTGGCATGGATATTAAGTCGGTCACAGGTGAGTGTGATTTCAGCAATATGTCTGATTTTTTGAACGGATAATACCAGGTGAGCTTCGCCGGGATTGTCTAACATTCTATCAAATTTATCAAGTTTTTTCTGAACATAGGTCTTTAAAGACTCGGATGAGTCCATTTTTTTAAAAGTTACGGTTGTTTGCACAAAAAAATCTCCTTAAAGTTGTTTCCGTTTATTGGAAGGTAGAATATTAAGTACCTTCCGGTATTTTGCAACGGTCCTTCTGGCAATCTCAATGTCTGATTTTTGAAGAATGACAGCAATCCTATCATCACTAAGCGGGTTGTTGGGATCTTCATTTTCAATGAGCAGTCGGATTTTATCTTTAACACTGGCGGAAGCCATTGATTTGCCGCCGGTACGAGTAATTGAGCTGTTAAAAAAATATTTTAGCTCAAACAGCCCTTGGGGGGTGTAGGCATATTTGTTGGTGGTTACTCGACTTATGGTTGATTCATGCATTTCAATATCTTCTGCAATATCTTTTAAAATAAGAGGACGCAGATAGGCGATTCCCTTATCAAAAAATTCACGCTGGAATTTAATAATACTTTCCATGACAAGGTAAATAGTTTTCTGGCGCTGTTGAATGCTTTTGATCAGCCAGGAGGCAGATTGCATTTTTTCAGTTAAATAGGTTTTGGTTTCCCTTGAAATCTTTCGTCCGTCTGCAAGGGCAGTTCGATAAAATCGGCTGATCCTTAATTTGGGCAGGCCGTCATCGTTCATCACAATTTTAAACCCATCTCCATCTTTGTATACATAAATATCCGGTGTGATATAGGCAGGTTCATCCGTGGTAAATTTTCGTCCCGGTTTGGGTTCCAGGTATTGAATGATTTTAACCGCTGCCCGAACATCATCGGTGGAAATCCGAAGAGCCTTTGCTATTTTTTTAGTATTTCTGTTTTCAAGATTTTTTAAATGATGGGTTATGATCTCTGTAATGACATGATTTTCAATCCCAAGTATTTTGATTTGGTTCAGCAGTGTCTCGCATAGATCCCGTGCGCATACTCCAGGGGGATCAAAGGTCTGGAGGACGCCAAGGACCTTTTCTATAACTTGGGTTTGCGCTTGTGCACTTTGTGCTATTTCATCCACATTGGAGCAAAGATACCCGTCTCGATTCAGGTTTCCAATGATTAGATGCCCAAGACGTTCTTCATCATCATTTAGCCCGGAAAGCATTAATTGCCATTTGAGATGATCCTCCAGGGTTGTTTTTTCTGAAGTAAATGCTTCAAAATTGGGTGCTTCGGTATTTTCAGATTCCGTGTATATCCGCCCTGTGGAATTATATTCGTTAATGTAGCTGTCCCAGTCGATATCAGATCTGATTTTTTCATCTATAGTGACTTCTTTGACAGGGGATTCTTTTTCCTGTGTTAAAGTTTCACTTTCCTGGGCAGTGATCTTCTTATCTGATCTGTCCTCATTGAGCTCTTCTTCAAGGGCTGGATTTTGCTCCATTTCCTGTTCAATGGTATCGGCTAGTTCCAGTCTTGATAATTGAAGTAGTTTGATAGCCTGTTGGAGTTGGGGGGTCATCACCAACTGCTGGGTCAACGAGAGGTTTTGTTGTAGTCCAAGTTCCATATTAAAGTTTAAAATTATCTCCCAAATAGATTTTTTTTGCTATTTTGCTTGAAATGATTTTTTCAGGGGATCCTGATTCAATAACAGCCCCCTGACTCATAATATATGCATGGTCACACACTCCCAAGGTTTCCCTGACATTGTGATCAGAAATTAAAACACCAATTCCCTTGTTGGTCAGCTGGGAAATGATTTGTTGAATATCAATCACGGCCAGAGGATCAATTCCTGCGAAGGGTTCATCGAGAAGAATGAACTTGGGGTCTGCCGCCAGAACCCGGGATATTTCAAGACGCCGTCTTTCTCCCCCGGATAAAGAGGCTGCTTTTTGATGGGAAAGTCTGGCAATTCCCAGTTCTTCCATGAGGCCGGCGGCTTTTTTTTCAACAGAAACATCTTTTTTGGGCAACACTTCAAGGATGGCGGTTATATTTTGTTTTACCGTAAGTTTTTTGAAAATAGAGGATTCCTGGGGTAGATATCCGATTCCCTTTCTGGCCCTGATATACATGGGGTGTTGGGTGATATCCTCCCGATCCAGGTAGACAGTTCCCTTGTCCGGCCTGATCATTCCTACGGTCATGTAAAATGTAGTGGTTTTTCCTGCTCCATTGGGGCCTAAAAGACCTGTAACTTTTCCCTGGCTTACGGTTAAGTTGACTTTGTTCACCACTGTTTTGCCGTTGTAAGTTTTTACTAAATTTTCAAGTACCAGTTCTGACATTTATTTAGTACTACCTTTTTTTTGGTCTTTTGGGTTAAAAATAGCGGTAACCCTGGTTTTCCCATTGCTTTCGACCAGAACCCTGTCTTCATTTCTGAATAGGGTTATTTTTTTCCCCGTGACATAGCTGTCACCGTTGACCAGTTTTGGAGCTTTGCCGGTGAGGACAAGGACCCCATCTTCTGTTGTATAGACGGCCTTGTCGCCAAAGGCTTTTCTTTCACCTGCCGTATATCTGACATTTCCGGTGGCTATGATTTTTTTTAAATTTTGCTGATCGCCTTTTTTTGTTTTTTTTGTTTTATCGGAGGAAAAAAAGACCTTTATGGAATCGGCTAAAATAATGGAGTCATCCCTGGTTGCCTTGACATTGCCGATAAACTCGATCGTGGAAGCATCTTTTTGGGCAACCATTTTGTCAGAGATTACATGAAGACTTTGATCTGCTATTTTATCTTTATCCGATTGGTTTCTCGTCTCGGCAAAAAGGGTTGTAACATTGAAACAAAACAGGGCGCAGATAATGATGGCAAAAATGGTGGGAGTTGAATTACGGTATGTTAAAATTTTCACTGAATTTTCCTTTAACATGTCCTTCTAAGGTGGTTCTATTCTGATTTAACTGGGTCACCATGGAATCTGCTTCAATAACCGATCCCCTGTCCTCAAATTTGACCCGCACATCGGAGTGTATTATATGTGTTTTTTTCTCATAAAGCAACTTCTCAGTTCTAAGGGTATAAGTTTCATAATGGACAATAACATTTTTCAAAAAGGTCATGTCTTTGGTTAAAGTATTTAAGGTACCTTCGTCTGCTGTCAGACGCACCTGGGTCTTGTCTTTGGTGTAGAAAATAACATCAACATCTTTCAGGATTGCCTTATCTTTTTTTTTCAATAGGGTGGCAGACGAGGCTTTTAACTTCCATTCGGTGATTCCGTTTTTTTTGGAAATTTGTTCCAGTGCACTCAGCTTCAGGGCAGCCTTGGAGTCGACATTAATCTTTTTCAGGGTAATGGGTGTGTTCAAAAGATCGTTAACATAAAAAAAGCCTCCAAGGCCCATAAGAATACAGATGAGCAATGCCATTAAAGGATAAATCAGTTTTTTGTTACCGGATTTATTCATGATAAGTATTTATTTAAAAGTTTTTCCCATAACCCCTGGGCTTTCAGGATGGCCTCACAAATTTCTCTCACTGCACCATGGCCTCCCTTTGCCGAAGTGACCATGGAGGCGTGGAGCTTTACTTCTTCGGGAGCATCGGGAACAGTAAAAGAAATACTCGTGCGTATCATTGCCGGTAGATCTATGAGATCATCTCCAACAAAGGCAATATTCGGGGCAGAAATTCCAGTTAGCTTAATAATTTTGTCCAAAGCCTCCGCCTTGTTTTTTATGCCGTCAAAGATAAGATCAATGCCCAGATTCCGGCAGCGGTGGACCAGGGCATTGGATTTTCGACCGGTAATAATGCCGACCCGGATATTGTTATCCATGAGCAGCCGCAGCCCTAGACCATCTTTTGAATTAAAACTTTTGATCTGCTCACCTGAGTCGGTATAGGTGATTTGTCCGTCTGTCAGAACCCCATCTACATCTAAGAGCAGTAATTTGACCTGATTTAATTTTAGATCAGGTTTTTTAGGATTTGCTTTTTTGTGGTTTGATTCTTCTTTCATTTTGGTTTATCCAGATACTTTTTTGATTGCCAGAAGGGTGGTCAGCAATGGTTCCATCTCATTGAGGGGCATGGAATTGGGGCCGTCACAAAGTGCTTTTGCAGGTTCCGGGTGGGTTTCCATGAACAAGCCATGGGCACCTGCTGCAATGGCAGCCTTTGAAAGGGTCGGGATAAATTGGCTTTCTCCTGCCGATGAATCTGACGCTCCGCCTGGCAATTGGACGCTGTGGGTGGCATCAAAGATGACCGGAGCCCCCATTTCGTTGAGAATGTGGATGGATCTGAAATCCACAACAAGATTATTATATCCGAAACTGACACCTCTTTCGGTGATGCTGATGTCATAGTTCCCAAAAGAATTTGCTTTGGTAATGATGTTTTTGCACTCAAAGGGGGAGAGAAATTGCCCTTTTTTTATATTTACGGGTCGACCGGTTTCACAAGCCGCCCGAATTAAATCTGTCTGTCGACATAAAAAGGCAGGGATCTGAATGATATCAAGTACTTGTGCAGCCTTTTGGGCTTGGTCGGGAAGGTGGATGTCCGAAAGGACAGGAATCTTAAGTTCGGTTTTAATCCGGTTTAAAATATCTAACCCTTCTTCAAATCCAGGGCCCCGGAAGGCATCTATGGAAGTCCGGTTTGCTTTATCAAAAGAAGCCTTGAAGATAAAGGGTATTCCCAGTTTTTGTGTGGTTTCTTTTAAACTCTTGGCAATGGAAAAACTGGTCTCATAGCTTTCAATTACACAGGGGCCTGAAATGAGGAAAAAAACAGGGGAGGGAGTGTCTATCAAATTAAAAAAAAAATTGTTCATGGGGTCTTTCCTTAAAATTAAAGTATATGGTCTAAATTATATTTTGGAGCCCAAAAAGTCAAGAATGTAAAATTCCTTGATAAGTTAGATCATTGCTGGTATTTTAATATGTTTTGTTTGTATGAATCCTAACCTCTTGAAAAGATAGGTATATTTGATGAAGAAAGTTGTTATTGTTATATTATTTTTGGCAATCTTGATCCCGCTTGTGTGGATCCTTTTTTATAAATACGAAGGTTCTGGGCCCAAGGTAGATGTGGTATTACCCTCCTTATATTTAAAAAAATCCTATGAGATGTCTTTAAAGGTGAATGATAAGGGGACCGGCTTAAGGAAAGTCATGGTTTCCATTGTTCAAAATGGTAATGAAAAGGTGCTTCTTGAAAAAGACTATCCCCCTTCTTCCCTTGCCAGTTTTTTTTCCGACCGTCGGGTGAATGAAGATTCTTTTGTTATTCCAGTGGAATCCCGTAAATATGGGATGCACGATGGAGAAGCTCTTATTCGGATCATGGTGGCTGACTATTCATGGCGAGGGTGGAATCGTGGCAATGTTTTTTCCGAAGAAAAAAAGGTGATCATTGACACAAAGCCTCCGGAAATCAGAGTATTAACCCGTCAACACAATATTGCCCGGGGCGGCAGTGGATTGGTTATTTACAAATTGTCCGAGGACAATGTCAAGAGCGGTGTCATGGTTGGAGATAATTTTTTCCCAGGTTATTCGGGGCTGTTTAAGAATAAGAATATTTATGCCGCTTTTTTTGCGTTAAGTGATAAACAAGGGCCGGGGACTCAAATTTTTGTAACTGCCCAGGATCTTGCAGGAAATGTAGCCCAAAGGGGTTTTCACCATTATATAGGTGACAAGCACTTTAAAACTGATACCTTGAATATATCAGACAAATTTCTGGAATTTAAAATGCCGGATTTTGACCTGGGTGAAGTAGATGATACCTTTGTCGGCTCCAAAAATCCATTGCTTGAAAAATTTATCTATATTAATACTAAGTTACGCAAAAAAAATTGCGCCACTGTTTTGAAGGTTCCAGAAGATACCGAGGGTAAACTTTTATGGAAAGGCAGATTTGCCAGGCTTGCAGGTTCTGCAACCCGTGCCGGTTTTGCCGACCACAGAACTTACAAATACCATGGTAGGGAAATTGGTCAGGCGGATCATATGGGGATGGACCTTGCGTCCACTTCCAATGCAAAGGTGGGAGCCGCCAATGCGGGTCGGGTTATTATGGCAAAAAAGGTGGGTATTTTCGGCAATTGCGTCATTATTGATCACGGTTTTGGTCTTGCAAGTCTCTATGCCCATTTAAGTGAAATTACGGTGAATAAAGGGGATGAGGTGGCAAAGGGAGATGTTATCGGCATCTCAGGACTAACTGGTCTTGCCGGAGGTGATCATTTGCATTTTTCAATGATTGTCCATAATGTATTTGTCAATCCTGTTGAATGGTGGGATGCATCCTGGATAAAAAATAATATCACTTCAAAAATTAAATTTGTTAAGCAAATGGTAGAATGATTTGTAAAGGTTAATTATGAATGAATTTAAAGTAAACAAAACCTATGAGCAGATAAATAAAAAAATTGCCCGGGGTGAGGCCGTTGTAGTTACAGCGGAAGAGATTATTGACATTGCTCAAAAGCACGGAGTGGTTGAAGCTGCTAAAAAAGTGGATGTGGTCACCACCGGAACTTTTGCACCCATGTGCTCTTCGGGGGCATTCATTAATATTGGCCAGTTCAAACCCCTTGTGCGAACCACCAAGACCTGGTTTAATAATGTATCTGCATATTCCGGGGTTGCCGCGGTGGATTGCTACCTTGGAGCTACTCAAACCAGTGATGATGACCCTTTGAACAAATACCATCCAGGTGAATTTAATTATGGTGGCGGGCATGTTATTCAGGATCTTGTGGCAGGCAGGAAGGTAGAAGTCCGGGCACAAAGTTATGGGACTGATTGCTATCCCAACAAGAAAATTGAAAAGATTGTGACATTAAACGATCTTCCCAATGCAATGCTTTGTAATCCACGCAATGCATACCAGAATTATAATTGTGCCGTTAATCGGTCCGATAAAATAAAATATACCTATATGGGAACTTTGAAATCAAATATGGGCAATGCCAATTATTCGACTTCCGGTGAATTAAGTCCATTATTTAATGATCCTTATTTGAAAACCATAGGTCTTGGTACCCGTATTTTTTTGGGTGGTGCCCAAGGGTATGTCACCTGGACCGGTACCCAGCATAAAAAGGATGTGGAACGCTCCATGAACGGGGTCCCTACAACACCATCTGGCACTCTTTGCGTCATGGGTGACTTAAAGCAGATGTCTCCTGAGTGGCTGGTGGGGCAGAGTATCAGGGGGTATGGATGTTCTCTTTCCATTGGCCTTGGTATTCCCATTCCCATTTTAAACGAGGAGATGCTAAAATACACAGCGGTTTCAGATGACCAGATTTTTACCCAAGTGGTTGATTATGGGTATGATTATCCCCAGGGCGTTTCAAAATCCTATGGGCAGGTCAGTTATGCCGAATTAAAAAGTGGCAGTATCATGATAAAGGGCAAAAAAATTCCCACGGTTCCCCTATCAAGTATGGTAAAAGCAAGGAAAATTGCAACCATACTGAAAACCCAGATTCAACGCTCAAAGTTTTTTATAGGACAACCCCAACACCTGTTTTGTTAATATTGAAAGTGAAATTAAAAAATGACGACTAAAAAGAAGAATGTGTGGCGGGAGAACATAGAAGCAATTGTAATTGCAATCATAATTGCCATGTTTATCCGGACCTTTATTGTACAAGCTTTTAAAATTCCTTCCGGATCAATGCTGGAAACCTTGCAGATTGGCGATCAGATTCTGGTCAATAAATTTATTTACGGGGTAAAAATACCTTTTACAAATGGTAAAACTCTGATTCATGTCAAAGATCCCCAACGTGGAGATATTGTGGTATTTAAATATCCAGATGACCCGTCCAAGGATTTCATTAAGCGGGTGATAGGCGTGGGAGGAGATACCCTTGAAATTATAAATAAACGACTTTATGTGAATGATAAACTTGTTACCAATCAACCCTATGCCATATACGGGGATGATCGAATCATTCCGGGTAATCTCAGTACCAGAGATAACTTAAGCAAAATTAAGGTTCCCCATAACAAGCTGTTTGTGATGGGTGATAATAGAGATAATAGTCATGACAGCAGATTTTGGGGATTTGTAGATCTATCTGCGGTTAAAGGGGAGGCCTTCATGATTTATTGGTCCTGGGATAAGCAAGCTTTCAGTGTGCGGTGGAATAGATTAGGCAGTTTATTATTCTAAAATTAAGGTAGGTAATATGCGGTTTGAAAAAAAAGATATTCTTGATATCAAGTCCCTTGATACCAAGGAGATCACCATGATTCTGGACACGGCCCAGGGGATGAAAGAAATTTCAAAACGGCCGGTTAAAAAGGTTCCCACCCTTAGGGGCAAAACCATTATCCTTTTTTTTCAGGAACCTTCTACAAGGACAAAACTTTCCTTTGAAATTGCGGCCAAACGGCTGTCGGCTGATACGGTGTCCATTGCTAAAAGTTCCTCCAGCATTGTTAAAGGAGAAACTTTGATTGATACGGCCAAAAACCTTGAAGCTATGAATCCTGATATTATTGTATTGAGGCATTCTTCATCGGGGGCAGCCCATGTGATTTCAAAACAGGTCAAATGTTCGGTTATCAATGGGGGGGACGGTATTCATGCCCATCCTTCCCAGGCTCTCCTGGATATGATGAGTATCCGGGAGAAAAAAGGGAGTCTTGCGGGACTTAATATTTCCATTGTGGGAGATATTGCCCATTCCAGGGTAGCTAGATCCGACATTATCGGGTTCTCAAAGATGGGGGCCAAAGTTAGTGTTTGTGCCCCCCAAACCATGATTCCTAATGGTATTGAAAGCTTAGGCTGCCGGGTGGCAAAAGATATGGATACCTGTGTTGAAGGAGCGGATGTTATTATGATGCTCAGAATTCAAAAAGAAAGACAGGGGAACATATTATTTCCAAGTGAACGGGAATATGCAAGCCTTTACGGGCTGAATCCGGCCAGGGTAAAGCTTGCCCAAAAGGATGTGATCCTCATGCATCCAGGTCCCATGAACCGGGGGGTTGAAATATCCAGTGAGGTGGCCGATTCTAATTCTTCCATGATTTTAGATCAGGTCACCAATGGAGTTGCATTGAGAATGGCGCTTTTTTATATAGTGGCGGGAGGAAGCAGACATGCAGATTCTTATTAAAGGGGCAAGGGTTCTTGACCCCGGGAACTTGGATGACAAAAAAGATATTTTGGTCAGGGACAGGAAAATTGAGGCAATACTTGATCCATCGGATACATCAAATTTGTCGGACAGCTCCGATGTTCAGGTGGTGGATGCTTCTGGGATGATAGTGGTCCCTGGTTTAATTGATATCCATGTTCATCTGCGGGAACCTGGCCATGAATACAAGGAAACCATTGAATCGGGATTAAAAGCTGCGGCAAGGGGGGGATTCACCGCTGTCTGTTCCATGCCCAACACCGATCCGGTTAATGATAACAGCCAGGTAACGGCTTTTATTATCAACCGGGGCAAATATGCCGGTGGTGCCAGGGTCTATCCTGCAGGGGCCGTTTCCCAGGGGTCATCGGGAACATCTCTGGCGCAGATTTATGATATGCAGCAGGCTGGTATAAGGGCTGTCACCGATGATGGACTGCCCGTTGAAAATTCTTTGTTGATGAGGCGAGCCCTTGAGTATTGTAATGGGCTCAATATTCCCATCTTTGTCCATGCGGAAGATAAAAATTTGATGGATGGCGGCTCCATGAACGAAGGCCCCCATGCCACGTTCATGGGAATAAAAGGAATCCCCAATGCCGCAGAAAGTATTATGGTGCTCCGGGATATTGCTCTTTGTGAACTTACGGGGGCTGCGGTTCATTTTTGTCATATGAGTACAGCAGAGTCCATTGAAGCCGTTCGTCAGGCAAAAAAACGTGGTGCCAATGTAAGTTGTGAAACGGCTCCCCATTATTTTACCTTAACCGATGGTGCCGTGAAAGATTATGATACCAACTTCAAGATGAACCCACCCCTGCGATCTGAAAAGGACAGAAAAGCAATAATAGAAGGCCTTATGGACGGTACCATTGATATGATTGCTTCGGATCATGCCCCCCACAGCGCCGATGAAAAGAATTTGGAGTTTGACAGGGCGGCATTTGGTATTGTGGGACTTGAAACCTCATTGCCCCTGTCATTAAAGCTGGTGCAAGATGGTATGTTGTCCATGGCAGATCTTGTTGATAAAATGTCAAAACAGCCCGCGAAAATTTTGGGGATTGATAATGATATCAAACCGGGTAATCCTGCGGATCTGACCATCATTGATCCGCAGATCCAATATGCAATTGATCCTTCCATCTTTATATCAAAATCCAAAAATACACCTTTTAGCGGCAGACAGGTGCAAGGAAAAACGTTTTTAACCATGGTTGATGGAAGGATAGTTTATAAAAAACAATAGATATCCAAAAGCCGGGGGAGGGTTGTGATGAATAGACAACACAAAATTCTTGTGGTGGATGATGAACTCAGCATGCGCGAGTTTCTGGATATGCTTTTATCCAAGGAAGGCTATAAGGTTAGTCTATCAAAAAGTGGTAACCAGGCAGCAAAGCTGATTCAAAACAACTCCTATGATCTTGTATTATCCGATATTCAATTGGGAGATATTACCGGCCTTGATGTATTAAAAGAGGCTAAAAAAAAAGATCCTGACACGGTTGTGATTATGATTTCTGCCTACTCCACTACGGAAATAGCCGTGGAGGCCATGAACCAAGGAGCCTATGATTTTGTTCCCAAGCCCTTTAATAATATTGAACTCACCCATACCATAGCCAGAGCTCTGGAACTTAGAACCCTTGATCATGAAAAAGAGAGTCGGTCTGCAGAGCTTAAGGATCATCTGCATTTTAATAGAATTATTGGAAACAGCCCGGGAATGCAGGCCATCTATAAATGTATCCAGCAAATTGCCCCCACCAAGACCAATGTGTTGATTACCGGGGAAAGCGGCACGGGAAAAGAGTTGATTGCAAGAGCCATCCATGAAAATTCAGATCGCAGGGACAAGCCCTTTGTGGTGGTTAATTGCGGGGGAATCTCTGACACCCTGATGGAAAGTGAGTTCTTTGGCCATGTAAAAGGCTCATTCACAGGAGCAATAAGCAATAAAATCGGTTTGTTTGAAGCCGCCAATGCCGGAACTATTTTTCTGGATGAAATAGGTGAATTGTCAACCATGCTCCAGGTTAAATTGCTGAGAGCTGTTCAGGAAACCTCCTTTAAGCCTGTGGGGGGGACGGCGGAAATTAAAGTGGACGTGAGGATAATCTCTGCTACAAATAAAAAACTGGACCAGGAAGTTATTGAAGGTAATTTCAGGGAAGATCTTTTTTTCCGTCTTAATGTTATCCCCATTAAAGTTCCCCCCCTAAGGGACAGACAAGTAGATATTGCTCTTTTGTCCTCCCATTTTACAAAAAAATATTCAGATAAAATGGGAAAGGATATTGTTAAGCTTTCCTCCTATGCCATTGATTTTTTAAAAAAATATTCTTTCCCCGGTAATGTCAGGGAGCTTGAAAATCTCATCGAACGAAGTGTTGCTCTTTCTTCCACCAATATTATTCTGCCTGAAAGTCTTACTATTTCCATTCACAAGAAGCGTAGCTGGATAGAAGGAATAAAAGGTCAGCAATTTGACCTTGAAGAAGTGGAACAGGGAGTTGATCTGGATAAAATTCTTTCCATCATTGAGTCGGCCTATTTGAAAAAAGCCATGGAATTATCCGGCGGCAATAAAAGCCAGGCTGCAAACTATTTGAACCTAAGTTTGCGATCCATGCGTTATCGGTTGGATAAAAGTTTGTAATATTCAGGATCAAAAATCATGGTTCCTCTACTATATTCCATCAAAGATTAAATTTATTGTTTAAGTTGGTATAATCCGTGATTATTTTTCAAAAATAATATCTTCGTGTATTTATTAAAAAACTTTTGTATCTTTTCTTTTTCCCTGGTGTCAAAATTTATATTGATCCAGGAATTAAATTTTGGATAATTGATAAGCAGGTGGGTAAATTTTTTTATTTTCAGATTTTGAAAAATTTGTTTTGGGGTTTTTGATTCCTGGATTATTTTTTGAAACAATTCGTTGTTGAATATGATGTCATGGGTTGAGTAATATCTGCGGTTGCCAAGAAAAAATGCAAGAAGTTTGATATTACCTTTAAGATGCTGGTTGCTAAACTGCAAAGTTGCGTACTCAGGTCTGAATTGTTCAATATATTCTGACCGTGTAATTTTATGGGTGATATATGTTTGCGGGGCAATTTTCTTGAATAATTGGTATATATAAACGGCATTCAAGCTTGCCATGGAAAATATCAGAATAAACAGGATAGATTTTTTGATCCAGGACAAGTATAAATGTTTTTTTGGAGGCAATTTTTTTGTGGTGGTCATCAATTGAAATATATTTTTCAGGCCATGGGCTGATAATATGATTAAGGGAGGGATTGCCGGTCCTATCCATCTTATGCGCATATCCTGATGAAAAAATACTATCATTATGTATAACAGGGAAAATGCCAACAGTGTTTTTTGATGGATCAAATTCTGCTCTGTCTTTTTTTTAATCGATATAAATGCGAACAAGGGCAGTAAAAAAAGAAGTGGGTTTAATTGACCGTCAAAAAATTTGGGATTATCATCTTCGCCCTGGAAAAAAATTCTCAAGGGTATGGTGATCGTTTCCAACAGGGATTCTCCATAAATATATTTACGAATCAAAAAATGGTTCATGGCGGGTTTTGTGGCATGATTCTTTGAAATGATCTTGGATTTTGAATTAAAATAGTTGTCATAAAGAGGGTAAATAAGGTTTTTTGTCCAGACATAATTTTTGATCATCCATGGAGAAAATATGGCTGTAGAAATAAGCAAAAAGCAGATGCCATATCCGGCTGCTTTTAATTGTGGGTATTTTTTTTGCCGAGCAGATGGAACAGTAATATTTTCAAGGGATTGGTTTGTGGTGGTGCTGATACCTTTCAAATAGAGGAACGGGGTTAAAGCCGTTAAAATAAAGCAGGTGATCAGGCCGTTATATTTCGTACTTGAGGCAAGAGCGCAACAAAGGGCAGCTAAGAACAACCATCTCAAATGAAATTTTTTATCATACCATTTGAGAAGACAAATTAAAGAAGCAAATGAAAAAAAAATCAGACCAAGGTCAACATAAACGGTTATGGACAATTTTACAATAACAGGCAATGAAAGGAAAAAAAGAACGCTTAACATTCCATAAAAACGATTCAGCTCTTTTTGCAGATATAAGAATATAAGAAAAGCTGTAAAAAGGGCGAAGGCAAAATGGATGTATTTTGGTATGATATCATTGCCGAATATCAGGGGAATACAATATATCAGATCAAGAAGCTGGGGATAATATGATGGTACTATATCAGGCAGTTCATGGATGTTGCCGGCCTGGACATAGAGTCTGGGAACTGCAAGGTGATGGGTAAGGGCATCCCGGCTGACAGGTGGAACGGCACTCATTATGGCGATGGTTGAAACAAGCGTAAATAACATTAAAAGGAGAAAATATTTTTTTAAAAAATGCTTCATTTCCGGATTAAATTGAGTATGTCAGGCGGAATTTGACCTGCATAAACTTTATTGTTGATAATATAGGAGGGGGTTCCACTGATACCTTTTTTTAAACCTGATAAAATATCTTTTTCTAACTTTTGTTTTATCTTTGGATCACGGATACCTGTTTGTAATGCAGCAAGATCAAGATTGGATTCCTGGGCGATCTGGCGAAGATATATTGCTCCCTTGCTCATATCATAATGGTATAAAAAATCATTAACCTCCCAGAATTTATTTTTTTTGGCAGCATAGATGGCAATCAAAGCAAGGGTTCCGGAACCGGGATGCAAATTTTCTTTTATGGTGGGATTAAATTTTTGATCCATGGGGAAATGTTTATGGATCAGTTTGATTTTATCGGGATGCAGGGCAACTAAATTTTTTAAAAAAAAATGCATTTTTTTGCACTGAAAGCACATGTAGTCCGTATATTCCGTGATGGTCAACTCCGGATTTTTAGCACCTATCCATGGGGATCCGTCCATGGTAATTCCCGTTTTCAGTGTCTTTGTACCATGATTAGTGTAAGTTAGATTCCAATAGTCGGGTATAAAAATCATTATCATGATTGTGAAAACAATTAATGGTGAATAGAATTTAAATATTTTGTATTTGTTGTATTGATAGAATTTAATGTTATTTATTATGGCAGTTTTCCAACTTTCTTTTTCAAAGCGTCGTTTTATCAGCCAGATTGTATATAAAAGCATGAAATTGATACCATAGGTTATAATACACATTATGCAATAGGAATGAATTTCAACTGCGGAAAGGATTGCCAGAAAAATACTGATACTACTGAAAACTGTTCCGAGAAAAAAAAGAAAGGGCAGATTATTTATTTTTTTTTTCTTAATATCAAAAGAAATAAATATGCTTACCAACATCAAAATGTATCCAAGGACTCCCCAGATGGGAACCGGAAGCCCCCAAAATATGGAATAGGGACTCTGGGAAACGGTATCACAGTTTATGGCCTGTGATATGGCGCAAAAACTTGAATAATCCAGGTCTGTATAAATTCTGTAGTGGGATGTCGATAAATATCCGGAGACCAGCATCCCGCAAAAAGATAGAATCACAAGAAAGCTGCAATAAAAGGACAGCCCAAAAGGTTTTATTTTATCAGAGTGCTGAATTAACATGATTGAATGGTTGAAGTCCGTAATTAAATTATGATTAATTAGTGCTTGAACGAAAACTCACCCATCTGCCGCGTTGCTGCAAAAACTTGAAATCCTCATGTACTATAGTACACTCCGGTTTCAAATTTTCTTCCGCCTTGCATATGGGCAAGCTTTCATCCAAGCACGGGTTTTCGGTCAGCCACTAATTATTGATTCTTTTGACAGTATCCGGTTTCTGGAACGGTGTCAACTTTTGGGATTATGGAATATTTCTAACATAATTTGTTATCTTATGACAAATTATGTTAATAGTTTGACTTTTTTAAAAAAGCATATTACATACATAGTTCAGGTATTTAAAGCACAAAACATCGATATTTAAGACAGTTATCCTTTTTAAAAATTTGATTTTGGACATGGTGTGTTAATTGCAGTGATCCCATTGCAAGGGAGAGTTTCTTTAGAAATTAATAACTTATAGCCAAGGAGATTATCATGCTTCAAAAATTTAAATTAAATCACGACAACAAGGGATTTACCTTGATTGAGTTGATGATCGTCATCGCGATTATTGGTATTCTTGCCGCCATTGCGATTCCAAATTTTATTGCTTATAGGAATAAAGCGTTTTGCTCGGCAGCTGAATCGGATGCCAACAATATTGCAGCTTCCATTGCTGATTATTTTGCAATACCTTCCCATACAGCTATTGTTACTGATGATCAAGCTTTTCAACCAGCGGTAAATACTTATACTATTAGTGCCACAGCTCCTAACACAGCTATTACTATCACGGTAACGGATGTTTCTGGTCGCTGTCCAGCTGATTATCAAGTCGGGTTGGATGCCAACAGTAATGGATGGGTTGGCGGTGTTTATCAAAAAGTTATTCAATAGCTGATTCACAAAATTGATATATCTAAAATAACCAAAAAGGGAAAAGGGTGTAGTGCCCTTTTCCATTTTTATCATGCGATTACCTGATGGTATAAATTCCAGTTCAAGCTGCCGCTTGTTTTTTCTTGTAAGCTTATTGCTTTTTTTAGCTTACAGCAACTCGTTTTATTCATCCTGGCAATTTGATGACCAACCAAATATCTTGGTGAACAAACCGATTCAACTTGAAAAAATCTCATTGGCCAATCTTTTGCAGACTGCCTTTGCAAAACCTGGGTCGGGTGAATTTTATCGTCCGATTGCCTGTCTGAGCCTTGCCTTAAACTGGTATTTTGGCCAAAAAGATGTATTCGGCTACCATATTATTAATTTTCTTGTCCATTGCTGTGCCGCCTGGCTTCTTTTTTTGACTATCAAAACTCTTTTTTTAACCCCCCGTCTTAAGGGATGTTATACACCGGGGCAAATTGAGTTTATAGCGGTTATGGCTGTTTTATTCTGGGCTTTGAATCCCATCCATACACAAGCTGTAACCTATATTGTCCAACGCATGGCTTCGATGGCCGCCATGTTTTCCCTTCTTGCAATATTTTGTTATTTGAAGGCCCGTTTGAACGGTAGCGCCAAAGGACGCATGGTTCTTCTTGTCTGTGCAGTCATCAGCTATTTACTGGCTATTTTATCCAAGGAAAATGCGGTGACAATAGTTTTATCGGTGCCGTTGTTAGAACTTCTTTTTTTCCGCCATGATTTATCACGATCATTTGTTCAGAAAACAGTTGGGGGGGTAATCCTAGGGGGGCTGATTTGCGTCTTGGTTGGTTTTGCCCTGCGGCCGGAACTATTTGATTTTATAATTAATTATTATGATAATCGTCCTTTTACGTTGGTTGAACGTGTTTTAACAGAACAAAAAATTGTACTTTTTTATATTTCCCAACTTTTTTTTCCGGCTCCCGGGCGTCTTTCCATTGATCATGATATTATACTATCCACCTCTTTATTTAATCCTTGGACCACAGGGGCAGCTGTTTTAGTTCATATTTTACTTTTATTGCTTGCAGTCAGAATGGGTAAAAAACAACCTCTCTTTTCCCTGGCAGTCCTGTTTTTTTATTTAAATCATCTTGTTGAATCCACCATTATTCCCCTAGAACTTGTTTTCGAACATCGAAACTATCTGCCTTCATTATTTCTTTTTTTGCCCCTGGCCCAGGCTTTAAATTGGATAATGATCCAGGTACAGGAAAATAAATTTATTATACTCTTTATTGGGGTGTTGCTTGGTTGCTTACTTGCAACAGAAGGGTATGCCACCTATGAACGTAACAAAGCGTGGAAAACCGAAGAATCCCTCTGGCTGGATGCCCTTGTAAAGGCTCCTAACTCTTCTCGTCCCCTGGCCACCCTTGCTGTAAAACTTGCCTGGGGACCCAATCCCAATGGGGCTAAGTACCGCAAAGCTTTGGAATTGACAAAACGTACCTTATCCATGCGTATGAGCCGCAGGCGTCTGGATGCGGCCCAGTTTAGCAATATGGCCAGCCTTTACAATAAGCTCGGCGAGTATAAAGAGGCTAATTTTTACTATGAAAAAGCCTTGACACTTGCCCCGGAAGATGCGGGAATCCGCTATAACTTTTGTAAAAATCTTGTTGTGACGGGCAATTTTTTCCAGGCGAAAGTTGAACTGTTAAAAATTTTAGATAAGGGTTTTGTCCACGCAGATTATTTTGACATGCTGGGGTTTATAGATCTTTGGACCGGGCAACCCAAAAAGGCATTGCCTGCTATCCAACAGGCCATGAAATATGCTCCGGGACATCCGAATATTCTTCTTACCCTGGGTAAATGTTTTTCGATACTGGGGTATCATGATAAATCAAACTGGTATCTCTCCCAGGCACGAAAAAACGGAAGAGATGATGCCATTGTTTCTCTTTGTATAATTGAAAACCACCTTAGGGCCGGTAAAATTGAGTTGGCTCAAAATGAGTTGAAGCGTTCCTTGAAGAACTTTTCCCTTATTTATTTTTTTCGACCTCTTCGTGCTCCTGCGGATGAACGTTATCGCAGGGTTCCCCTTGATAATAAAATTCTTATTGACTATATCCAATCGCAGTTGAGACAAAATTTGGATCAATTACTCCTGACAAAGGGTAAAAAAAATGATTAACATGGCGTTATTTTATGGTAACCGGAATAGACAAACTTAAAAATAAAATTGAGAGGGTATCATTTTTATTTTTTTGGCTTAGATTTTTTTATCCAAAATCCAAAGGTATTCCATTTTTATTCAGCCTTTATTTGTTTGTTCCCCAGAAAGTGTTAAGAATTAATGGTTCTGTTCCCTGGCCGGTGCATTTTACCTCCAGAATACTTTTTCATAAGAATATCCAAGTGGGAAATAATAGTGCTCCTGGTATGACTGCAAATGGTTATGTCCAGGCCAGAAACGGCATACGCATCGGCAGCAATTTCAGGATGGGCCCGGGTGTGGGGTTGATAAGCGCCAACCATAAAGAAGATGATTATGATGTCCATCTGGAGTCATCTCCCATCGTCATCGGAGATAATGTGTGGATCGGAATGAATGCCGTGGTACTTGCTGGTATAACCATAGGCAGTAATGTGGTGATAGGCGCAAATTCTGTGGTAACAAAAAATATTCCTTCAAATGTTGTTGCCGCTGGAAATCCCTGTCAAGTGATCCGGGAAAAAAAATCCTATGGAGGGATTGATTACACAAAATTATAAAAGGGTATATGTGTATAAAAACTTTTTAAGAATACTCTCTGTTTTTCTTTCATTTATGGTTGTGGTTTTTATTTTCTACAATTGGAAGGATATTTTAGCTGTTTATGATACCATTGAGATCCACTGGGTTGTTCTGGGGTTTGGATGTTATGTTGTCAATTATATTTTCCGGGGGGTTCGCCTCAAATTATTGACCGGTTCAAAATTGAGATTTTTTTCACAAGCATTTCATTTTTCAATCCTCCACGGTTTTTTTTCATATCTTTTGCCCCTGCGTGCGGGGGATATTTCTTTGCCTATTTTATTAAAGGCCACGGGTAAAATTGATTTAAAAGAAGGTGTCGGTGTCCTGGTAAAATTGAGGGTTATGGATTTTACCATGATAGGAATTTTTACAATTTTTGGTGCTTATTTCGGTGCCAGGATGATCTCTTCAACGGTCAGGGGTCTATGGCTTTTATCTGGCGTTGTATTAACTTTTTTTTGGTTCGGTTTTCAAAAGATCGGTAAATTTGGTAATTATTTATTAAAAAATAAGTTTAAATACGAGTTTGATATTTCCGGACTGTTAAAGACAAATTTAACTGAATTTTTTGTTACTGCCCTTATCTGGATAAGTGTCTATGCCAGTCAATATTGTATGGTAAGATCCCTGGGGCTTGATTTTAAATTGTCTGAAGTGATTTTTCTTTCTTCAATTCAATTGCCTTTACAGATGCTTCCTGTTCAGGGAGTTGCCAACAGCGGCAACCATGAAGGAGGATGGGTTGCAGCACTTGTTTTAATGGGATTTGGTACAAAGCAAGCCTTGCAATTTGCAATAGCCTCCCACGGAGTTCTGGTCATTTATGTTGCATTGCTGGGTCTGCTTGCTATGATAACCGGTAATCGAAAAGTTGTTTCTTTTTTTGAAAAACCTATGATAAAGATTTAGATATGTTTTTTTAATATCTGAAAAGGCGGTGCCAGGTTGAATAAAAATTTTGCCCTGATAGGTGCGGCAGGTTATGTTTCACCCAAACACTTGAAAGCAATTAAAGATACCGATAACACTTTGGTCGCGGCCTTGGATAAAAGTGATTCTGTGGGGATACTTGATAGTTTTTCCTATGATATCGCCTTTTTTACTGAATTTGAACGATTTGACAGGCACGCTGAAAAACTTAGAAGAATTGGCGAAAAGGAAAAAATAGATTATGTCAGTATCTGTTCTCCTAATTACCTGCATGATGCCCATATACGATTTGCCCTTAGAATCGGTGCCGATGCGATTTGTGAAAAACCCCTGGTATTAAATCCCTGGAATCTTGATGCCATCAAATTGATGGAAGAAGAAACTGGTAAAAAGGTATATAACGTTCTCCAGTTAAGGGTTCATCCTTCTATCATTGAATTGAAAAATAGATTGGATATGGATAATAAAGAGAAAAAATATGATATAGACTTGAGTTATATCACTTCCCGGGGGAAATGGTATTTCAATTCATGGAAGGGAGATATTTCCAAATCCGGTGGTATTGCCACAAATATTGGCATCCATTTTTTTGATATGCTGATCTGGTTGTTTGGCAATGTCAGATATCAAGAGGTTCACCTGTCTCAATCAAAAAAAATGGCGGGATTCATAGAGCTTGACAGGGCAAATGTCCGGTGGTTTTTATCTGCGGATAATAATGATTTGCCAGAATATGCCAGGAAAAATTTTATCCCTACTTTCAGATCAATTACAATCGATGGGAATGAAATTGAATTTTCCGGCGGGTTTAGCGATCTTCATACCCTTGTTTATAAAAGTATCCTTAGGGGGAAAGGATTTGGAATAGAAGATGTCAGGCCCTCTTTGAATCTAGTTTCCTCCATACGAAATACAACTCCAGGCATAAAAAATAAAAATATGATCCACCCGTTTGTTAAGAACCGGCATGGCCGGAGCATGGTATTTGCGCCTGGCCACAACGAAAGATGAAACTCTTATAATTACAATCCCTTGGGCTGAGTTTCATATAAAGATTTAGGGGATAGGTGTATGGAAATAGAAAAATATTTTGTGCATGCTGCTTCCTATGTGGATGAGGGGGCAAAAATCGGCCATGGGACAAAAATCTGGCATTTTTCCCATATTCTTTCCGGAGCTCTCATCGGCAAAGATTGTAGTATAGGTCAGAATGTATGCATTTCAGGAGATGTCATCATAGGCAATAATGTAAAAATTCAGAATAATGTTTCTGTTTATGATGGAGTTTTTATTGAAGATGATGTTTTTTTAGGACCTTCTTGTGTATTAACAAATGTTACAAATCCAAGATCGGAAATCTCTCGAAAAAACTTGTATGAAAAGACTTTGATTAAAAAAGGTTCAACCATCGGAGCTAATGCGACAATAGTTTGTGGTGTGACAATCGGCAGGTATGCATTTGTTTGTGCCGGTGCTGTCGTAACAGATGATATTCCTGACTACACCATGGTGCAGGGTGTTCCTGCCAGGCAAACAGGCTTTATATCCCGCCATGGTCACAAACTTGAAAGAAAGGATGAGAACGGGTTTTATATTTGTCCTGAAAGTGGATTAAGGTACAAAAAAACAGCCCAAAAAACTTTAATCTGCGTTGATATAGAAGAAAATCAGAGTTTACCAAAAGATATGAGAACAGGCAAAAAGAGTTATAAACATTATAAAAAAAATCCAGAATAATAATGAAATCAATTGAATTTATAGATTTAAAGACACATGGGTCAATCATTGGTGACAAAATTAAATCTTCGATCGATAGGGTTATAGCCCATGGCAGGTTTATCATGGGACCTGAAGTCTATGCCCTTGAAAAAAAACTTTCAGCTTTTACAGGGGCAAAACATGTGGTTACTTGCTCCAGCGGTACAGATGCACTGTTAATGGTATTAATGGCTATGGGTATTGGCCCCGGCGACGCTGTTTTTACATCCCCCTTTACCTTTATTGCCACAGCTGAGGTTATCAGTCTTTTGGGTGCTGTTCCGGTATTTGTTGATATTGATGGGGATACCTTTAATATCGACCCTTTTAAACTTGAAAAAGCCATTGAGGACCTTAATAAAAATAGTACCTTAAGGTTGACGCCTAAATGTATTATTCCTGTGGATATATTTGGACTGCCGGCCGAATATGAAACAATTAATAAAATTGCTGATAAATATAATCTTTTTGTTATCGAAGATGCGGCTCAAAGTTTTGGTGGACAAACAGGTGATAAGATGGCTTGTAATTTGACCGATGTTGCAATTACAAGTTTTTTCCCGGCAAAACCCCTGGGCTGCTATGGGGATGGAGGGGCTATTTTTACCAGTGACGATGATCTGAATGAAAAGTTGATTTCCATTCGAGTTCACGGGAAAGGGCAACATAAATATGATAATATCCGGTTGGGCATTAATGGCAGGATGGATACTCTCCAGGCAGCGATACTCATACAAAAAATGACAATTTTTAGGGAGGAGCTTAAAAAAAGGCAGATAGTTGCCCAAAAATATAGGAAAAGACTAAAGGGGTTGGTTCAATTCCAGAAAATTTCGGACAAGTTTACAAGTGCCTGGGCACAGTTTTCTTTTTGTTCCGAGGATCGCAGTAAGATCATGGCAGAACTTGAAACAAATAAGATTCCCCACGCAATTTATTATCCTAAACCCCTTCATCTACAGGAGGTGTTTTCCATGTTAAAATACAAAAAAGGTGATTTTGTGGTGGCAGAAAAAGTTGCAGATACTATTTTAAGTATTCCAATGCACCCCTACCTTGTAGATGAGCATTTAGAGTTTATTGCCAAAACTATTGTGAGTGCTTTTAATTGATTTTTACCTGATTTTTAATTGGGGTAATGATGAATAGACTTTTTTTTAAAAACGCAAAAATATTTAAATGGAGAATATATGTATAAAAACAAAACAGTCTGTGTTGTAATTCCCTGTTATGACGAAGAAAACCAGATAGAAAAAGTTATCACAACCATGCCCGAATATGTGGATCATATGGTGATTGTAGATGACCTCAGCAATGATGGGACCGTTGGAAAAATCAAAAAAATACAGGGAAATAACAAAAAAATTGTCCTGATTGAGCATGGTGTCAATCAAGGAGTTGGTGGTGCCATAGTAAGCGGTTATAAATGGGCCCGGGATAATAAAATTCAAATGGCGGTTGTAATGGCGGGTGACGGGCAGATGAATCCCGATGATCTGCCAGCGCTTCTTGAACCGGTTGTCAATGGAACAGCCGATTATTCTAAGGGGAATCGATTGTTTACAGGAGAGGCGTTTAAAAAAATTCCAACCATCAGATATTTGGGAAACGGTTTTCTTTCTCTGATGACCAAAATTACTTCGGGCTATTGGGATATTGCAGATTCACAGTCCGGGTATACTGTAATAAACAAAAAGGCTTTGGAGTTAATCGACTGGGATAAAATGTACAAACGATATGGTCAGCCAAATGATGTCCTTGTCAGGCTTAATGTTGAAAATTTAAGGGTTACTGATGTGCCCGTTGAACCGGTTTATAATATTGGAGAAAAGTCGGGGATCAGAATTCACAAAGTGATGTTTACCATTGGCTGGCTCTTGGTAAAACTGTTTTTGTGGAGAATGAAAGAAAAGTATGTTATTAGAGATTTTCATCCCCTCCTTTTCTTTTATCTTTTTGGTTTAGGTTTTGGTATATGCACGGTTATATTGTTTGCGCGGGTCTTTTTTATCTGGTATTTGACGGGACATATTCCTGCGATAAATGCACTTGCAGCCATGTTTTCTTTTATGAGTGCAAGTCAGTTTTCTTTGTTTGCCATGTGGTTTGATATGGAAGCTAATAAACACCTTAAAGTGTAAAAAGTTTAATTTTTATTTAACCCAAAGTTTGTTTGTCCCGGGCCTGGTTGTGAAAAATTTAAAAGTTGTTGATGTGCCTGTTGATCCAGTTTACAATGTAGGTTATATAAATTGTATTCGCCAATTGTATCTGTTTGAAAAATCGTCGTTTTCTAAATGGATAATCTGTTGATAAAAGATAGCTGGAAATTAAAGTGATATATAACCGTTTTATTTCGCTAATTTGATGATTTTTAATCAATTAAAGCAAATAAAGGCTTTTGGAAGCTGTCTGTATAATGGGTGGCATATGGGCTTTGTTTCTGCCGTTTTTAAATTGTTTTTAAATAACCGCCATGGGCGGACCAGGGATTTTACCCTTGGTTCTGCCCACAACAAAGATTAAAATTCTCTCCTGGTATATCGGGAGTTTCATATAAATTTTTAATATATGCCAACCCAGCATCGATCTTGCAAGATAATTTGTTCATGGATTGGAAATTAATAAATGAAACGGATAATTAAATATAAATTTTTAAGATTTTCGTCGGGGTTTTCCCTGATGGAATTGATGGTTGTCGTAGCCATAATAGGGATCTTGTCTGGCATCAGTGTTTCCTGGCTATTAAGCTCCGAACATCGGATAAAAAAGGTTGCAAGGGAACTCATGGGGGATATGCAGAAAATAAAGTTATCAGCCATTAAAAGCAATGCTGATAGGAGTATTGTATTTACAGTCGCTGGATATACAATTCAAGATGGTGATGGTACAGTTCTCAAAACTTTTACTTTTACCGGCTATGCCCAGGGAGTTCAATACGGCTCTGCCGGTGCTACGACAAACGCTACTGTTGGTGGTGGTGCCTTTCCAGCTGGAAACATCAGTTATAATGGCGATATCCTGACTTTTAATTCAAGGGGAACTTGTAATAGCGGGTGGGTTTATCTTGCCTATAATGATGTGGCTTATGCTGTGGGGACACTGAGTACCGGCATCATTAAAATCAGGCGTTGGTCCAACGGAGCCTGGCGATGATGAAATCTCTTAAAACCGCCAATGGGTTTTCCCTCATGGAATTAATGATCGCAATGGCGCTTTTCAGCATCATTATAGCTGCTATTATTGGATCAAGAACAAGGCAGCAGGAACAGCATATTACCCAGACCCAGGCGGTTGAAATGCAACAAAATGTCAGGGCCGTCATGTTTATGATGAAAAAGGCCATCCGAATGGCAGGTTTTAATCCCTATACCACCGATTATACTAATAATGGAATCAATACAGCAGATTCCACCACTTTGACTTTTAGTTATGTGGACACAGTTACTGAGTTATTGAGCACCGATACCTATGCATTTGAAGATGATGATGGGGATGGGAATATAGATGATATTACTTTGAACGCAGTTGTTCTTGCTGAAAATATCTCAAACCTGACATTTACATATTTTGATGGCACCTCGCCTGTGCCTAATGCAATTGCAGCCCCTGTTGCGACACCGGCCGATATCAGGTCCATACAGATAAGCATTACAGCAATAGTTGATCAGGATGAACTTGCCTGGGCCACAAATAATAATACCCGCACTTTGACTTCAACGGTATTTTTAAGAAATATGGGATTATAGATGCTTAAAAAGAGATGTCAAATAAATTCTGATGGATTTACCCTCATTGAGGTGTTGATTGCATTGGCAATTTTTGCAATCGGTATACTTGGAATTGCAACCATGCAGATTTCATCCACTAATGGCAATACAGGTGCCAGAAAACATTCGGAAGCTTCTGAATTCGCCCAGGGACAGGTTGATTTGTTAATGGCAACCTCATTTGCTGATCTGGCGGATGGAGCGCTGGTCACGGCCAGCGGCTATACCGTTATATGGACTGTGGATCCAGACAATAATGCTGTTGATCTTGACGGTGATGGTAATGATGATCTTATTCAAATTATAGTGGTGGTGACCGATCCCAGTGGGAGCCAGCGAAGTTCCCTGACTTTTACAAAGTCAAGCGGCATTTAACAATTAATCTTTGATGGGGTTTTTATGAAGCATTCTAACTCAATTATTGCAAATGAAAAGGGGTCAGCAATTGTATTTGCTTTGCTTGCTTTGTCCATTCTTTCCATTATCGGGATATCTTCCACCAATACCACTACGACGGAGTTAAACATTGTCAGAAATGAGCAGATCTATCAAACAAATTTTTATTTGGCGGAATCCAGTGCCTATGAAGCTGCCCTGCGCATTGAAAACGAAACCGATCCCTTTGAGCTGATTCCTGATTCCAGCGATCATAACTGGCTCAATGATGATATTATAGATTTTTCAGTTACAGATAACTGGAATGATGAAGGCCAAGCCAGCGCAGATGTAAACGATAATTCGGATTCATCTCAATTTAATGCCAATGCCAGTTATGCCACAGTTGCTAAAGGGCCACGGGAAGGCAGTTCCCTGGATATCAGTTCAACAAGGCTTTATGAGTTTGCGGTCTTTGGCAGGTCCGATGAATTTAATGGAAATGTATTGGTTGAAATTGGTTATTTAAAAAAATTTTAGAATAAGCCTGGGGTGTGAAAGGGTTAGGCCGGCAATATTGATAGGCTATTAAAATTTTAGGAGGAGTTATGAAGGGCAGTACAAACCAACATCAATTTTGTCGTAAATCAGGGTTTTGCAAGATTGCTGCTTTTATCGTTGGCATGTCCATCCTGGTTTTTATTGAGAGTGTTTTTGCCGTCTGTATTGATATCAGCGATACCCCCATGGAAACAAAGGTCCAGGCGGCTCCTGCTAATCTTATGTTTGTGTTGGATAATTCCGGAAGTATGGACTGGGAATTTATGACATCTGAGACCAACGGGATTTTTAGTGGAGAATACTATATTTATCCGGATTCTGCATTTATAAACGGTCAGGACCGGGTTTATGGTTCCAGTTATATTCTTGGTAGTGACGAACAAAGAGATTGGAAATCCCAGTGGGCCGGGTATAATAAGGTTTTTTATAATCCCAATGCCCAATATTCACCCTGGCCTAAAAAAACCGATGCCGATACATCAGAGCCTTGGTCCAATCCAAATAATACCACCTCTTCAAGTTCCAAGTTTCAAATGACCGGGGAATATTATTCCATTACCCCGGGATCTGGTTCCACAGTGAGTGTTAAAAATGCCCATTATTTTATGATTAACGATCTGGATGAAGACGGGGCAAAAGATTCTGGTGAGGATATTTATCTGGTAAATTTTGTAAACGGGATTCGGGCCTATTATTTAGTTGATGATACAGATGGTGATAATAGAGTTGACAGTGGTGAATTGTACCTTAAGACAGGAACGGCTGTGCCAGATGGTGTCAAGGCTAAAATCTATGATGAAGACGGAACCCTTGCAGAGTATGCCACAGATGCCCAGGACTTACAAAATTTTGCCAATTGGTTCTCTTTTTATCGAAAGAGGGAATTAACGGCCAAGGCTGCCGTGGCAGGAGCCATTCATGAGCTTGATTGGGTCTATGTCGGGTTTTACTCAATCAACTCAGGCCTTCGCCAGGCTGTGCTTCCCATAGGGGTAGAAACCACGACTGCCACGGGGGAAATACAGATTATTGTTGATAACAAGGATTCTGGATATTCAGAAAACAGTAGCTGGTATGAATCCAGTGCATCCAGCGAATATGATGGCAGTTCAAGGTATACAGGTACGACAGGCGGTTATGCCACTTTTACGCCTAATATACCCTCGGATGATCAATACACTGTCTATGTCTGGTATACCAAAGCTGGTACACGTGATACAAACGCCAAATATACAATCCACCATGCAGGTGGTGATGCAACTTTTCGCATTAATCAGCAATCAGGATATGGTGACTGGGTTGAACTGGGCCAGTATAGTTTTGATGAAGGCAGCCAGGGCTATGTCAGGGTTACAAGGGATGGTTCAAGTACCGGAAACAGCACCAGTGCCGATGCTGTCAAGTTTGTAGGCACAGCCAGCGGATCAACAACTTCCATATTAGATGACAGTGATACGCTTTTATCCAATCTCTATGATATGGATTCATCCGGAGGAACTCCTTTACGAACTGCTTTAAACAATGTGGGGCGGTATTTTCATATGGATGACGGCAACAGCGGTAATCTTGGAGATTCACCCTTTGCAGATGCTGACGAAGGCGGCGCCTGCCAGCAGGCTTTTGCCATTGTTATCACCGACGGGTTCTGGAACGGCAGCAGTCCTGGAGTGGGTAATCAGGATGCAGATACTTCCAATCTGTTTGATGGGGCTCCCTACGCAGATAATTATGATGATACCTTGGCGGATGTGGCAATGAAATACTTTAAAAATGACCTGGCAGGTTCTTTGGATGATGTGGTTCCCACCAATTCCTGCGATCAGGCCACCCACCAGCATATGGTGACCTATGGGGTTTCTTTTGGAGTGGAAGGAACACTGACGCCAAGCGATTATGATTCTTGTCTTCTGGATAACAGCACGCCTGTCTGGCCTAATCCCACAAGCGGGGATCAACAAAAAATAGATGATCTCTACCATGCTACAATTAACGGCAGGGGACTTTTTTTCAGTGCCGCCAATCCCCAGGAACTTGTCCAATCTCTGGTGGATGTCACCTCCAATATTGCATCCAGAATCTCGTCGGGTGCCTCAGTTTCAGTGAACGGGGAGGAACTTAATTCAGGTACTACCCTCTATCAGGCCAGCTACCTTTCCGATAGTTGGACCGGGGACGTAACAGCTTATCCAGTGAACCCTGTAACCGGTGAAATTCAAAAGGAAGAAGCAGATATTCTCTGGCATGCCTCCGATGAACTCCAGAATCTTTTAGCCTCGGACAGGAATATAGTCAGCTATGATCCTGTCACAGGTATGGGGATTGACTTTCTTTACAGCGAGTTGAATGCAGATCAGCAAACTCAATTGAATCCTGATGCAGCTGAAGCACAAAAGGTTGTCAGCTATATCAGGGGAGAAGAGATATCAGGCTTCAGGTCCAGAACAAAAAAGCTGGCAGATATTATCCATTCCGCTCCCCTGCTCATGGGAGAAACTGTTTATGTAGGTGGAAATGATGGTATGCTCCATGCCTTTAATTCCAATACTGGCCAGGAACGGTTTGCTTATATTCCAGATCTTGTGATGCATAATTATTATAATGATTCTGATCCTGAAAAAAGTTTTTTTGCTTCCGGTTATGAACATCGTTTTTTTGTGGATTTAACTCCCTCTGCCAAGGAGGGCATAGACCTGGAGCAAGATAGTGCCGATACACTTTATACATTGTTGGTGGGAGGCCTTGGCAAGGGTGGTCACGGGTATTACTGTCTTGATATTACCAATGCTGATTCCAGAAGTTCTGCTACAATCGTGACGGATATAATACCCATGGTCCAATGGGAGTATCCCAAGGACAGCACCCCCCAAGATGAGATTGATGATCTAGGATATTCCTTTAGTATGCCGATTATTGTTAAGTCTAATATTGTATCCAGTGAATCAAGTTCATCCCATTCCAAATACAAATGGGTGGTTATCTTTGGTAATGGATATGATAGTACAAACGGAAGCAGTGTCCTTTATATCCTGGGCCTTGATGGTCAGCTCATAAAAAAAATTGATACAGGTGCCTTGGGGTGTAATGGACTTTCCACCCCATCTGTAATTGATGTGGATAACGATTTGCGTGCTGATTATGTTTATGCAGGGGATTTAAATGGGAATTTATGGAAATTTGATCTGACAAGTTCAAATTCCAGTCAATGGGAGGTGGCATACAAAGAAAGTGCTTCTGTTCCTGCTCCATTTTTTTCAGTCCCAGGAAAATCCATTACTTCAAAACCCGATGTTATGCGGCATTGTGATTATAATCAAACCAATACGAACTTGACATGCAGTGAAGATGATGTCCCAGGGTATATGGTTATGTTTGGAACAGGTAAATATTTAAACGAGGCAGACCGAATTTCCACGGCCGATGAATATATATTTGGCCTGTGGGATTATGGGGATGATGCAGATGATAGTGAATATTTAGGAACCTTTAATGAAACCGGGACTCCCCAGCTTTCCAATTTAAATTCAAAGATTACCCTGTTGGAACAGACCGAGGAGTCGGCCAGTGGATATTACAATGGGGTGTACCTGAGGATACTCACCGATAATTCACCCTCCTGGGAGATCAAATGTGACGCAACCAGCACCCAAAATCCAGATCCGGATCCAGATTCCTCAGAACCTGCCAATGCCGGGTGGTTTTTCCAGTTAAGCGGAGGAGAAAGAGTGATAAAGGATGTGATTATAAGGGACAATAATCTGATTTATCTCACTTTTAAACCAGATGTTTCTCCCTGTTCAGGTGGCGGTAATTCAATCATACACGAAGTTGATGCTTGTTCTGGAGGTCGATTGTCTACTGCCCAATTTGATATCAATAATGATAGGCAAATTGATGAAGATGATTTGATAGAAATTGAGGTTGTCATAGATGGTGTAACAAGCAAACAAAAGGTAGCGGCCACCGGAAAATTAACCACTGGGCTTTTACATATTCCAGTGTTTCTCAAATTTGATGATGCACCGGTTGAAATGAAAATATTTTCAACCTCATCTGCTGGTACTGAAACATTGTATGAGACAGCAGAACCTACGGGATTGTTTTATTGGCGAACTCCTTAATTATCGGGAAGGGTATTTATGAAAAAATTAATTATAATAGGAATCTTATTGATTTTGTTTCCGGCAACCCATTCATATGCAAATGAACAAGAATTGGTTGAGATCCAGCAAATTCCCAAGGTTGGTGTTGAGCTGACACCGATAGAATCTAAAATTGGTGAATATGACGGAATAGGGCGGATTGATGCAATTTATCCAGGGCGTCTTGTAATCAATGATTCAAATTTTTATCTATCTTCACCTCTAAAAGTTGTTACTATGGAGGGGCGCGAAGGTCAGCTTAAAAAGGGAATAAAGGTCTATTATTTTTTAAATAAACACAAGGCCATTTTCAAGCTGGTGACGGCTTCTGACAATTAAAGCAAAAAAAAAGAGGAGATTATTTATTGCGACAGTTTATTCTATATATTGTTTTTGGCATAGTTGTCTTTTTTCCCCCAACGGTTAATGCAGATTTTTATAAATTTAGAGATCAGAATGATACCATCATCTTTACAGATGATCTATCAAAAGTTCCAGAAGAACAAAGATCGGGAATCAAAACTTATCAATCCGACAAAAGCCCTTTACCTCCGCCCAGAAAAGAAAACATGGTGCAACCGATTTTAAAAAAAGATGTGGCGGAAAAACAAAAGGAATGGCTAATCAATGAACAAAATCAGTTAACCCAGGAAAAAAAGAAATTGCTTTTATTGAAAAATACCGCCAATACTCCGGAAAAAAAAGAAATATATAATATCAATGCTGAGATTTTGAATAAAAAGATTAAGTTGTATAAAAAAAAGCTTGCTGACTTTAAAAATATTGTGGATTGAATCAAATTGATGGGTTTTATATCCTTTTTAAGGATGTTTTGTTTGAGAAACTGTCTACCGTCTGGGAAGATTATTTCGAGACGGTTCTTTCCTTAGTGAATTCTTTGGAACTGTTTTTGGTCGTGTTTGTTTTCTGGGTAAAATCCTTGTTTTTTTTGAATTTTTTCCTTGGCCGAAAGCTTGGCTTATTTGGCCGAAAGCTTGGCTTATGAGGTTTGACTTTTTCTATAAATAGTTTTAAAAGACAGGCTTAATTATTAAAAAAACTTAAATTGTTGGAGGAATAATGAAATTTACTAAACATCCGATGCTGGTAGTAAAACTCGGTGTGTTTTTTTTACTGACCATGTCTATTTCCGGTTGCTGGGCAGATTTAGGGTCTGGAACCCCTTCCAATTCCGGGTCGATGGCAGATTCGTCAAAACAAATAACAGCTGTGTATCATGATTTTGAAGATGTTCTGGTACCAAAAGAGCTTACTTTGATGAAAGATAAAACCGTTGTGGTTTCCACTCCGGGTTTCAAATCAGGCATCCTTGCCTTGAAGGGACGGGTGGATTCTACTTCCCTTTTTAATTTTTTCAGTAACAATATGCTAAAAGACAATTGGAATGTGGTTAGTAAAATAAAATCATCCGGAACCACTATTATGGTGTTTGCAAAAACATCCAGGTGCGCTGTTATTACCATAAGAGATTCCCAGGTCTACACCTATGTTGAGATTGGTGTGGCTCCGACCATGGGTAATACCGGTGGTCACATGATCCAGACGGGGTTATCTGAATAATGGTGTTAAAAGATACTCATATCCTTTTGGGGGTTACCGGCGGTATTGCTGCATATAAATCTGTGGAGTTGTTACGTCTGTTAAAAAAGGCCGGTGCCAATGTTCATGTGGCAATGACCGATGCAGCCATGCATTTTGTGGGTAAAACCACCTTTGAGGTATTGAGTGAAAATCCGGTTTTGACAGACCTGTGGAAGGATACCCAGTCTTCGGTTACCCATATCGATATCGCCACAAGTGTTGATGTGGCTCTTATTGCTCCGGCCAGTGCTAATTTTATTGGAAAACTGGCCCAGGGCATTGCAGATGACGCTCTTTTAACTACGATGCTGGCAGTTACCAGTCCGATCATGGTTTGTCCCTCCATGAATACAGATATGTATCAAAATATTCGTGTTCAACGAAACCTGGATATTCTGGAAGAGGATGGGGTCCACATTATTGATCCCGATGACGGGGTGCTTGCCTGCAAGACTGTTGGAACGGGTCGGTTGCCGGAACCCTGGTTCCTCGTTGACAGGTTGGTTGCGCTTTTGACTCAAAAAGATCTTAAGGGTAGACGGGTCATTGTAACTGCTGGTCCCACCGTTGAGGCCATAGATCCTGTTCGCTTTGTGAGTAACTATTCTTCGGGGAAAATGGGCTATGCCATTGCCCAGGCCGCAGAAAAAAGAGGTGCAAGTGTTACCCTGATATCGGGGCCTGTCAGTCTTGATCCGCCTGTGGGAGTGGAATGTATTCGCGTGGAAAGTTGTGATGAAATGGCACAAGCTGCCATCTCATGCCTCGATGCTGCTGATATTATTATCAAGGTGGCTGCTGTGGCAGATTACAGGCCAATGGATATAGCGGCACTCAAAATTAAAAAACACCAGGATTCGAAAGAGTTGAGTATTTCCATGACAGAAAATATTGATATTCTTAAACGGATTGGTGAACTTAAAACTAAAAAACAATTTTTGGTTGGTTTTGCCGCTGAAACCAATGATCTTGAAAAGCATGCCCTTGCTAAAATGAAAAGAAAGAATCTGGATATGATCGCTGCCAACCTTGTGGGAAGCCATGAATCCGGATTTAAGGCTGACACCAACAAGGTCAAGTTCTTCTTTAAAGATGGTGGTTCAAAGGATGTTCCCCTTATGGATAAGCATAAGCTTGCCCATATCCTTTTGGATACCATTATTGAACAGACAGGGTAGGAAATATGGGGAAAAACAATACAATCTCGTCTGTTTCTTTGGAATTTATAAGAACAATCCAGGATTTTTCCCAGTATATTTCCCACCAAAGAGTATTGGGAAATGCAGAGTTTATACTTTCCCAGGGCAGTCGGGAGACTATGAACTCCTGGGGAAAACCCAGAAAAAATGTTCCCCCGTTTTTTTCCCAGGGCCCTAAAAATGCTTCAATCTTTTTTGTTGACAGCGAAGGTTCTTTTTTTAATGGAGAATCCGGTGCTCTGTTGGTTAAAATTTTAAAAGCCATGCAGTTGACACCTGAATCTGTGTTTATCTGCAATGCGTTGGATGCAGCTTCCATTCGTATCCTCGTTAAAAAAAATCAACCTAAAATTTTGATTACCCTGGGGCAACGGGCAGGTCAATTGCTGTTAAATCCTAAATTTTCCCTGGAACAATTTCGGGGAAAATTTCATTCCTATGATGGGGTCCAGTTGATGCCCACCTTCCATCCATCAACTTTGTTAGAGCAACCTGGTTTAAAACGAAAAGTATGGGAAGACATGCAGCAGGTTATGCGACGGGTAGGGCTGTCTCCATGACTCTTGGGGCATCTGGAGAAATACTTGATTGCTTTATTGATATTCTGGATGCGGAAAAAGGATATTCTCCCCATACCCTGAGGGCCTACCGGGCTGATATTCTTGATTTTATCACTTTTTTTTTGGATTATTCTACCGACCCGCCAGGGCCCATTGATTCGAAAAATTATTTAAAGATGAGTTCCTGTGAAAAACAGATTGCTTTTCTGGCCAGGATATCTGAGCTGGATAAAAACCGGATCAGAAAATATTTGTCCCGGCTGGTCCGGGGTCAAAAAAAGAAACGGACAATTGCAAGAAGGCTGTCTTCTTTAAAATCCTTTTTCGATTTTCTTGTCAGAGCAGGGCATATCCCGGTAAATCCGGCGGATGCTATGCCCTTTCCTAAATTTGAAAAAACGATTCCCAGGTTTTTAAGTGTTGATGATCTGTTTTGCCTGTTAGATTCCATTAAAACAGAGACTTGGCTGGATAAACGAAACCTGGCCATGTTTGAAACGTTTTATTCCACGGGCATGAGAATTTCGGAAATACACGGTTTGGAAATGAATGATGTTGACTTTAAAAACCAAATGATTAGAGTTTTGGGGAAAGGTAGCAAGGAACGGGTGGTTCCTGTGGGAAAAAGAGCACTTGATGCTATTGTTGAATATCGGGCAGCTATAGATAAATTGATTGCCCCGCTGTTTTTAAACAAGGCATATTCAAGGCTGAGTACCCGGTCCATTGGTCGGATCCTTGCTAAAATTGTAAATGAATGCGGGCTGAATGTTTCTGTTTCACCGCACACCCTGCGTCATTCTTTTGCAACCCATATGCTGGATTCCGGCGCAGATTTAAGGGGAATTCAAGAAATACTGGGCCATGCCAGCCTGTCAACAACTCAAGTTTATACCCATGTGAGTATGGACAGGTTGATGCAGGTTTATGACAAGGCACATCCAAGGAGTTAAAATAGATTATGAGTATGGAAAATTTTCATGGTACCACTATCCTGGCATTACGCAGTAAAGATACAGTTGTTGTGGCCGGAGATGGTCAGGTAACCCTGGGGACCATCGTGACAAAACACAAGGCTAAAAAGGTTCGAAGAATATATAATGACAAGATTATTACAGGTTTTGCAGGAGCTACCGCCGATGCCTTGACCCTTTCGGAAAAGCTTGAAGAAAAATTGGAACGATATAATGGGAGTTTGACCCGGGCCTGTGTGGAACTGGCAAGGGATTGGCGAACCGATAAATATTTACGCCGCCTTGAGGCAATGATGATTGCAGCAGACAGCCAGAACACTTATCTTTTGTCCGGGAACGGAGATGTGATTGAGCCAGATGATGGTGTTATCAGCATTGGATCCGGCAGCACCTCTGCTCAGTCTGCAGCCATTGCCCTGCTTGAAAATACAAAATTTTCTCCCAGGAAGATTGTTGAAAAGGCCATGAAAATAGCAGGGGATTTGTGTATATATACCAATCACCATGTTACCATCGAAGAAATTTGCGATGGGATCCCAAATAAAATTTTAAACGAGAACTAAAAAGAGAACCAAAGCGAGAATCCAATATGAAAGATTTAAAACCCAAAGAGATTGTCACGGAACTGGATAAATATATCATCGGTCAGAAAGATGCTAAAAAGTCGGTGGCTATTGCCCTTCGAAATCGGTGGAGAAGATGTCAGTTAGATAAAGATCTTCAAGAAGAAATTAATCCGAAAAATATTATTCTTATTGGACCCACAGGTGTGGGGAAAACGGAAATTGCCCGGAGGCTGGCTAATTTAACCGATTCTCCTTTTTACAAGGTAGAGGCCTCAAAATTTACCGAAGTTGGCTATGTGGGACGGGATGTGGAATCCATGATTCGGGATATTGTAGAGCTGACGGTGAATAATCTTCGGGGAAGACAGCAGGATGCGGTTCAGGAACAAGCAGTAAAGATTGCAGAAGAACGGGTTTTAGATATTTTACTGCCGCCGTCCCAGCCAAAGCAAGCCTTTGAAATGGAGGATCAACCAAATTCGGTAGAAAGTATTGAATCCGAGCCTGTTCCCAGTGCATCCACCCGGGAAAAACTTCGAACCATGCTTCGAAAGGGGAAATTGGATGATAGAAAGATTGATCTGGATGTTACGGCACAATCTTCTCCCATGGTTGAAATTTTTTCCAATACGGGTATTGAGGAGATGGGTATCAATGTCAAAGACATGCTGGGTAATCTCATGCCCAAAAATACCAATCGTCGCAAACTCAGTGTAAAAGACGCTATGAAGGTTCTTACCCAGGAAGAAGCGGCCCATCTGGTGGATATGGAAAAGGTGAAAACCGAGGCCATAGAGATGGTGGAACAGTCCGGTATTATTTTTATTGATGAAATCGATAAAATTGCAGGCAAGGGACAAAGCAGCGGTCCGGAGGTATCCAAGGAAGGAGTACAGCGAGATCTTTTACCCATAGTGGAAGGAAGTTCCGTTCCCACCAAATATGGCACGGTCAAAACCGATCATATCCTGTTTATTGCTTCCGGGGCCTTTCATGTATCAAAGCCTTCCGACTTGATTCCTGAGCTTCAGGGTCGGTTTCCCATCCGGGTGGAATTAACTTCTCTTGGTGCCCATGAATTCACTCGGATTTTGACGGAACCCAAAAATGCCCTGGTGCTTCAGTATATTGCTTTGTTAAGGACAGAAGGGGTGGTGATTACCTTTACCCAGGACGCAGTGGAAAAGATTGCAGACATTGCCGTGGAAGTTAATGCCACCACAGAAAATATCGGAGCTAGAAGACTGCACACCCTGATGGAAAAATTATTGGAAGAGATTTTGTTCGAGGCACCGGACGTTGCAGATAAGGCCATTACCATCGATGCTGAATTTGTCACAAAACAATTGATGGATATTGTTGAGAATCAGGATTTAAGTAGGTATATTCTATGACCAATACGGTTGCAGATATATTGATTGAGGTTCTTCCTTATATCAAAAAATTTTCCACCAAAATAGTTGTGATCAAATATGGTGGACATGCCATGGTGGATGAAGGTCTGAAACAAGCCTTTGCCGATGATATTACTTTGTTAAAATATATCGGTGTAAATCCTGTGGTTGTTCATGGCGGTGGGCCCCAGATTAATGTGGTGCTTGATGCCATGGGCATTGGTTCCACTTTTATCCGGGGTATGCGTTATACCGATGATGCCACCATGGATGTGGTGGAGATGGTGCTGGGCGGGAAAGTAAATAAGGATATTGTGGCAAGGATCAACCGTGAGGATGGTAAAGCCGTGGGGCTTACTGGAAAAGATGGAGGGTTGATCACGGCAGAAAAATTAAAAATTTATCACCAGTCAGATAAAAATAAACCACCGGAAATCATTGATCCCGGTATGGTCGGGAATGTGACCCAGGTGAACCCTGCAATTCTTCATACCCTGATTGATCAAGGATTTATTCCCGTTATTGCACCGGTGGGTATCGGAAAAAATGGTGAAACCTATAATATCAATGCCGATGTGGTGGCATCAAAAATTGCATCTGCCCTGGATGCCGAGCGTCTTATTCTGGTCACCGATGTGGACGGGGTTCTTGATGATAATCAAAAATTGATTTCTTCCATTACCGATGGTCAGATTGCCGAACAAATTGCCGATGGCCGGATCAAAGGGGGGATGATCCCCAAGGTGGAGTGCGCCCTTGAGGCCTTGAGAAACGGCGTGAAAAAATCCCACATCATTAATGGTAAAACACCCCATGCGGTCTTGTTGGAGTTGTTTACAAATTCTGGAATTGGAACCCAGGTGTTTGTGGATTAATTAATATACATATGAATAAGGTGATACATTGAATACCATCGAAAAAACCAATGAGTTTGTGTTTCAAACCTATCTTCGACAAGGAAAGGCATTTGTACGAGGGGAGAAAAGCACCTTGATTGATGAAGAAGGTACCAAATATACTGATTTTTTAGCTGGTATAGCCGTTTGTAATCTGGGGCATTGTCACCCTAAAATTACCCAGGCCATTGAAAAGCAGGCTAAAACTCTGATTCATGTATCAAATCTTTTTTATACCTCCCCCCAAGCCGATCTTGCGGCATGTCTTGTGGGAAAAAGTTTTGCCGACCGGGTCTTTTTTGCCAATTCCGGCGCCGAAGCTAATGAAGCTGCCATAAAGCTTGCCCGGCGCTATTTCCAGTCAAAGGGAGAAAAGAGCCGATATAAGATTATTACCATGGAACAATCTTTCCATGGCAGGACCATTGCTACTTTGTCAGCAACGGGTCAAGATAAAATTAAGGAGGGTTTTTATCCCCTCCTTGAAGGGTTTGTTCATATACCTTTTAATGATATTGAAGCTCTAAGAGAAGCGCTGGATGAAACCGTGTGTGCTATGATGATGGAACCTGTCCAGGGGGAGGGCGGGGTGATCCCGGCCGATCCTTTGTATTTGTCCCAGGTTAGAGCTCTTTGTGATGAGACCGGAACTTTGCTCATATTTGATGAAATTCAGACCGGTATGGGAAGGTGTGGCACTTTGTTTGCCCATGAGCTTTATGGGATTACCCCTGATATTATGACCCTTGCAAAGGCATTAGCCAATGGAATTCCCATTGGTGCCATGCTGGCTACAAGCCGGGCTGCTCAAGGTTTTGATTTTGGAAGTCATGCCACCACCTTTGGTGGAACCCCCCTTGCCACGGCGGTTGCTCTGGAAGTAGTCAATATAATTTCGGAGAAAAAATTTCTTGAAGTGGTTACCGAAAAGGGGGCATATTTTCGGCAAAAGCTAGAAGAACTCAAAGAAAAACATAGTCGGATTCTTGATGTCAGAGGTAAAGGTCTGCTGGTGGGAGTGGAAATTGACGAAGATGCTGGGTTCTTTGTGGCTAATTGTTTTAAACAGGGCTTTATTATTAATGCAATTCAAGATAAAATTCTCAGGTTTGCACCACCTTTAATTATTGAGAAAAATCAAATAGATAGGCTTGTGGCTGTTTTGGACAACCTATTTTAGTTAGGAGACCTAAAATTGAAAAAAGATTTGTTATCATTGCTGGACCTTGAAAAAAAAGATTTTCAACATCTTTTCAAACGGGCCATGCAGCTTAAAGATCGATATGCAAAGGGTATTTTTGATTCCATATTAACCGGTAAAACCCTGGGACTGATTTTTGATAAAAAATCTACCAGGACCAGGATTGCTTTTGAAACAGCCATGATTCAGTTGGGCGGACATCCCATTTATATGAGTACCCAGGACACACAGATTTCAAGGAATGAGCCGGCCAGGGATACGGCCCGGGTATTATCTCGTTATATTGATTGTCTGGCCATGAGAACCTTTGACCATGAACTGGTTGAAGAATTTGCCCAAAGCGCAAGCGTTCCCGTGATCAATGCCCTGACAGATTCATTTCACCCCTGCCAGATTTTAAGTGATATCATGACCATCATTGAGTACAAAGGTGGATATGAAAATGTGAAGATTGCTTGGGTGGGTGACGGTAATAATGTTGCCAATTCCTGGGTAAATGCTGCCAGTGTGTTGGGGCTTAATTTCTCATTTGCCTGCCCGGATGACTATTCCATTGACCAGGATATCATTGCCAATGCAGGGGCCGATACCATGCCCAATATTGTATTTACAAATGATCCCAGGGAAGCTGTAAAAAATGCCGATATAGTTTACACCGATGTATGGGCCAGTATGGGCGAGGAGGCTGAACTTTCAGACAGACTCTTATCCTTTGAAGGTTTCCAGGTGAATAAAACCTTGTTATCTTTTGCCAAATCAGATGCCTTGGTTCTCCATTGCCTGCCAGCCCATCGAGGAGAGGAAATCTCAGAACAGGTTTTTGAGGCAAAAGGGGCAGTGTTCTGGGATCAGGCGGAAAACAAACGGCATATGCACAAAGCTATTTTAGAAAATTTGATTTTGGCTTGATTTTATAAAAAAAAGTACAGAAAAAAAATTAAGAAAGGCGGGCAGGTATATAATGAGTGAAAAACTTTGGGGTGGACGATTTTCCCAGGCCACAGATAAACTGGTTGAAAAATTTAATGCGTCCATCGACGTAGATAAAAGGCTTTATGCCAGTGATATTTGTGGCAGTATTGCCCATTTGAAGATGATGGCAAATGAATCCATTATTACACAGGCCGAGGCCGATACGCTGATAGGGGGGCTTGGTAAGGTAAAGGCCAAGATTGAAAAGGATGAAATTGCCTTTACCGATAGTTTGGAAGATATCCACATGCATGTGGAAGATGCCCTGGGCAAAGAAATTGGGGAGCTGGCAAAAAAGCTTCATACCGGTAGAAGCCGTAATGATCAGGTTGCCCTTGATATTCGTATCTACTTGAAGGAAGAAACTTCAAATATCATCCAGATGCTGATAAATTTCCAAAAAGTCCTGGTGGCCATGGCAAAGCAACACCTTGATGTAGTCATGCCGGGCTATACCCATATGCAGCGCGCCCAGCCTGTGCTCTTTTCCCACCATCTTATGGCTTATTATGAAATGATCAACCGGGATATTCAGCGGTTTTCCGATTCTTTTAAAAGGGTGGATGTGATGCCCCTTGGTGCCGCTGCCCTTGCTGGTACCACCTATCCTTTGAACCGGGAGTATACAAGCCAGGTGCTTGGGTTTGGTAAAGTGTCGGAAAACAGCATCGATTCCGTTTCAGATCGGGATTTTATCATGGAATTTATTTCCCATGCCAGTATCTGTATGATTCATTTGTCACGGCTTTCCGAGGAATTGATTCTCTGGTCGTCTTCTGAATTTTCTTTCATTACTATTTGTGATGCCTTTACTACTGGTTCCAGTATCATGCCCCAAAAAAAGAACCCGGACGTGGCAGAACTTGTGAGGGGCAAAACAGGAAGGGTAGTGGGAAATCTTGTGGCCATCCTGACTACGATGAAATCTCTTCCCATGGCCTATAATAAAGATATGCAAGAAGACAAGGAACCGCTGTTTGATACCCTTGATACCTTGAAAATCTGTCTGGAGGTTTATACCCGGATGCTGCCAAATATTGAGGTGCATGCAGACACAATGAAAAATGCCTGTAAACAGGGATTTTTAAATGCCACTGACTTTGCTGATTATCTTGTGGGGCGTGGCATGGCTTTCAGGCAGGCACACAGTGTTGCTGGAAAAGCGGTAGCCTTTGCCCTGGGTCAAAACAAAGAATTGGATGAGTTAACTTTAAGTGAATTACAATCTTTCAGTGATTTGATTGAAGCCGATATCTATCATTTTATTTGTCTTGATCAAATGATTACCCGTCGCATATCGTACGGAGGGACAAGCTTTGATAATGTGATAAAAGCGGTGCAAAAAGCCGAAAAGGAGTTTGATTTATCATGAAGATGTGCAAAAAACAGTTTTTTTTTCTGGGTTTTCTTTTTTTGTCTGTGTTGTTACTGGTTACATCATGTGGTAAAAAAGGACCGCCACTGCCACCCATAAAGCAAGGAAATTTTTTGGCCATTCCGGGAAATGTGGCATATTCTGTACATGGCAACCAGTTAACACTGACATGGACCCATACCATCGATCCTGTCAATGCAAAAATTGCCCCCGAGGCATTTGATGTTTCCATGGCTATCAAAGAATTGGACGGCTGTGAGGGTTGTCCCTTTATTTTTAAATCGGTGGGGGTGGTTCCCATGCCGCATATGGTTTATCGACGATTGTTGGAGCCTGGATTTCATTATTATTTCAGGGTGCAGGCCATTGGAAAAGATGGGATAAAAAGCGATTATTCTAAAACACTCTATGTTAAGTTTGAGCAATAACGAGAATGTTATTTACAGCGTATTTGAGTATTGGTTCAAACAAAGGTGAAAAAAAAGAAAATCTAAACCAGGCCATCCATTGCCTTGATAAACATGAAATGATCAACGTTGCTGCTGTGTCCTCTTTTTACAGGACCCATCCCCAGAATTTTGAAGATCAGGACTGGTTTGTGAATGCAGCTTTAAAAATAGAAACTTCGGTTGAACCCAAGGGTTTGCTGGATATTTTAAAGCAGATTGAACACTGTCTGGATAAAGAGGGCAAAGCCTTCAGGTTTGGGCCCAGAATTATCGATTTAGATATTATTTTTTTTCAAAATTTGGTTTTAAAAACATCCTGTCTTGAAATTCCCCATCCCAGGATGCATGAAAGGTGCTTTGTGCTGAGGCCCATGTGTGATATAGGAGCAGATACAATTCATCCGGTGTTAAATCAAACACCGGGACAATTATTAAATAAAATAGAAAAACAAGAAAGCCAGAAGGTGATCTTTCTGGACTAGGAGGCGTTAAATGAAGTTTTTTATTGATACAGCTAATATCGATCTGATTAAAGATGCTAATAATATGGGAATGGTGGATGGTGTTACCACTAACCCATCTTTAATTGCTAAAGAAGACGGAGAATTTAAGGATATCATCGCCAAGATATGTCAGATTGTTGAAGGCCCTGTCAGTGCCGAAGTCATCAGTCTTGAGTATGATGGTATGGTGACAGAGGCAAGGGAGCTTGTTAAAATAGCTGATAATATTACTGTTAAGATTCCCATGACCGTGGAAGGCCTGAAGGCAGTAAAAACCTTGTCTTCCGAAGGGATAAAGACCAATGTTACTCTTGTCTTTTCTGGATTGCAGGCCTTGATGGCAGCAAAAGCAGGAGCAACTTATGTATCTCCTTTTGTAGGACGTCTCGATGATCTGGCCCAGGAAGGCATGAATGTGATTGAAGAGATCGTTCAGATCTATGCAAATTATGATTTTAATACCCAGATTATTGTGGCCAGCGTGAGAAACCCCTTGCATGTCTTAAATGCAGCTTTGATTGGAGCGGATATTGCGACCATACCCCATGGTGTCTTGAAAAAGCTTGCAGCCCATCATATGACCGATAAGGGCATAGATGCATTCATGGCTGATTGGAACAAAAAGAAGGGGTAATTAATGATCGATTGGGCATGCTAAACAAAAGAGGCAATAAAAATTTGATTTTAATTACTTTTTTATTGACAAAGTAGAGGCATCCATATATAAGTTCTTTTTGTTTGCTGAGCGGGAATAACTCAGTGGTAGAGTGCGACCTTGCCAAGGTCGAAGTCGCGGGTTCAACTCCCGTTTCCCGCTCCATACATAGGCGGCTTGGCCAAGTGGTAAGGCATCGGCCTGCAAAGCCGACATTCTCCAGTTCAAATCTGGAAGCCGCCTCCATAAATAAATTCAAGGGTTTCGATGGTTTTTCGAATCCCTTTTTTATGGTCATACTTGTTTTGAAAATTTGCCTTATATCTTAGGCGGTTTGTGTACGATAGCTGCTCTTTTTGGGTCGGGTATTTTTTTTTGCTTGTAATTTTTATCATTAAAAAGCAGAATGATTCAAAGCAAGGCGATCCATTAAAATAAGGAGAATGTATTATGCCTCCTGCAGCACGTGTAGGTGATTTGGTTTTACAAGATGCTCCCCATTGCCATGCACCTATTCATCCAGCAGCCCCAGTCCCGACACCTGTCCCCCATCCGGCTATGCCCCTGGCGATTATTAAGGGTGCGGTGAATGTTTTAATTGGCGGGATGCCCGCCGCCCAGGTGAGCAGTATGACAGCTCCCTGTATGTTAGCTGGCTGTGTGCCTGGAGGGCCGGGTATTGTTGCCAAGGGTTCCGCAACGGTTATGATAGGCGGTCTGCCTGCTGCCAGGGTTGGGGATATGACAGCCCATGCGTCTTGTGTGGCGCCGATTCCTTCACCAACAGGTAAAATATTACCTCCCGGATGTCCCACCGTAATGGTAGGAGGGTGATTCTATCAATCTTAATCACTTTGAAACACTCAGGCCTTTATGTCCGCAATGTAAAAAAAATCAATTGGGGGATTACCAACTTGAAATCGGTAGTGTTTTAACAAAAAAAAAGGACAGAGTTGTTGAAGGAATATTGATTTGTTCAAATCCTGAGTGTCGTTGTGAATACCCTATTATAGATGGTATTCCAATTATTGTAGCCGATATCAGGGAGTTTGTCCGGCAGTCTGCTTTTTCTATTGTTAAAAGAAATAATTCTTCTGAAGAAATAGAATCTTTGCTGGGGGATTGTATGGGGCCGGGATCCATGTACGATTCCATTCGTCAATACCTTAGTTCTTATGGTTATGATCATTATGGTGATCTTGATCCCGATGAGTGTGGACAGCCCGGAGTAAGGCCCGGATCTGCTTTACATCTTTTGTCTGAAACTCTGCCTGGGATGATGCAGCCTATTGATGGTCCCATTCTGGATCTGGGGTGTTCCGTGGGGCGAACAAGCTTTGAGCTTTCACGTAATTTTAATGGGCTCGTATTGGGTATAGATCTTAATCTTACCATGCTTCAGGCTGCTGTAAAGGTATTGGAAACCGGTATCTTTACGTATCCTAAAAGAATGTTGGGGCTTGCATATGATCGAAAAATGATTAAAACCGATTTTATGGATGATGAAAATGTAGATTTCTGGGCCTGTGATGTGTTAAACCTTCCTTTTCCGGATGCCTTATTCTCCTTTGGATTGAGTTTTAATCTTTTGGATTGTGTAGGGGATCCTTATCTTCATCTACAGGAAATAGAAAGGGTTCTAAAATCAGGGGCCGGCGCAATCATTTCTACCCCCTATGACTGGAGTCCCAATGCTTCCCCAGTTGAAAGGTGGTTGGGTGGGCATTCCCAGAGGTCGGAAGCAAAAGGCAAAAGTGAAATTGTGCTGCGATCTCTTTTTGCAAAGGGTGGCAATCCCCATGCAATTAAGAATCTGGAGCTGGTGTTTGAAAAAGAAAATTTGCCCTGGACGGTTCGTGTTCACCATCGAAGTTACATGAATTATTCGGTGCATGTAATGGGCTTAAGAAAATCACTTTAATTAAAATGAAGGTGAGGTTTTATGACTGACAAAATAGATAATTTATTTTCTCCGGAACGGCTGCGGGGAAAATGGATCTCCAAAAGTCATGTTTTAAAGCAAAAAACAAGTAAAAACGGCTCGTTGTCTTCGGCTGGATATGAGCAGTTGTATAGTTCTATACAAGAAATGATAGGAAAACGTTTTTCAGGAGATAATCGGCAGCTTTTGGAAGATTTGCTGGATCAATTAAAGCCATTGTTGGATTTGAGGTTTCCCGGGACAGATGGGCAGGTGCTTGGCGAAGAAGAGATAGTTGCGGCAAATATGGAAATTGATCAGGCCCTGTCTCAGATAGAAGACCTGGTAGAGGCCTTTGAAATCCAGGGCAAATCTTTATGAAAAAAGAAGCAGTCAGGCAATTGACTGTCCCGTTTGATAGAAAAAAGATGGAAGCCGAGGTGTCCAGACGGAAACATGATTTTGATATGATTTCTCTTTTGAGGCTATTGTTTTTTATGGGATATTCGCCGGAAGAAATCACATTTAAAAGTTATAATAGTTTGTGTTCCCAAAACGGCCTTATCGAAAAAATTCAATTCCAGCGTGAACCTTTTAAAAATGTGATACTCACATTGAATATGGGGCTTCTCAGCGCCCAGAGTACTTTGCCTAGTTATTTTCAAAAGGTCATAGACAGGGGATTGATTGATCTTCGATCCTTTTATTCGTTCATTGGATATTTTGATCATACCATCCTATTTAAGTTTTTTGAGTTGGTTTATCCTGAGCTGAATCTGAATCGACTCTTCAGTCTTGAACAGATGAATCTCAATCATATTCAGATGCTCGATTTAAGGTCATGTTCGACTCTGGATTGGTTGTTCAGGCTTGTTTTTCCGGAACTTGATATCTGTGTTGATAAGGGAAATTTTCCAAGGCAGGTGGCTATGAATCCCTTAAAATTGGGGAATGCTATTCTTGGGGGGAATGCTGTGTTTGGAGACAAGACAAGCATTGTTGTCTCAGGCAGAAACGTGAAACTTTTCTGTGATGAAGAGTTGACTTCCCAGGGGTCTCCATGGGCCATAGAAATAAAAAAAAGGCTGAAAAATGAGGTATTTCCTATACTAAGCACCATTGGAATTGATTTGCAGGTTACTCTTGTAATCAAGGATCAAAAACAATGGGCACGGCTTAATCGAGCCAGTTATCTTGGATACGATAAAATTATTGGTAATGCAGAACAAGATAAGCAGATACGAATTTTCAAAGGCTATATTGCTTCCTCCTGAGCATTTTTTAAGTATTGATTTTTTTTAAGTATTGTTGTAAATACAAGTTATGATTTTATTGTGTAAAAGGCATCTTTGGGAGGTGCGAACTTGGATTTAAAACTGCTGGACACTACCTTCCCGGTAAGTGAAAACCCGGGGTTGAATACGATAGATCCAAGATTTGCCGATATCGCCGGCATGATTCAGGAAGGAAAGTTTTCCGATGCTGCTGTGCATGCCCAGGAAATAATTGAAGAACAAATTTATGATATTCGTATTATCTGCTATTTCCTCTATGGCGTTTTTGATGAATTAGGACCAGGTTCTCTCCATGGTATTTTTAACTCTATGGGGATGCTTTTCCATGAGAATTGGGAAGCTATAGGGCCATCAAAAAACCGGATGAAGCATGTAAAAAACAGTTTGATCTGGTTTTTTAAACAGACCAATAAAATTCTTGAGAGTGAAAAGAAAAAAGACGGAGAAAAGTGGCAGGTTTGGCAGGAAAATACCTCTCCAACTGATATTCAAGAGGCGTTGGAAATCAGCCAAAACCTGAGGCAGGAGCTCTATGACAGTCTTGAAAAAGAGTCCACTGCCGTGGTTGATGGATTAGCTAAGATGACGGCTTGGCTTGATTCCTTTTACCGTCTGATTTATCAGGACCCGGAGTTAGAGGCAGAACAGGATTTGGAATCTGATTCCCCAGATCTGCTTGAATCCGGGAGTGAAAAAAACAATATCTCTGCTAGGACCGAAGTTGAATTAATACCTCAAAAAGCAAGCCCGTTATGTGACTCGGAATCATATCCTTTGCAGATGCTTATAAAAAAAATGGCGGCCTTTGAACAGCTTATTGGGGAAAAGAAAAACACTGGGGCTGCTCTGATCGCCAATGATATTAATCAGATAATCAATAATTTTGATCCTCAAATTTATTTTCCAGATCTCTTTTCCAGATTTTCTCGTTTATTTGCATTAAATGTAGAAAATTTGTTTGTCTTTGACGGTTGCCGTGACAACGTAATATGGCAGTCCATGGAAAAGTTGTACCATGTTGATATGGAAAGTTTTGTTGGGTTGGATAATGGATTTCATGTCAAAACCCCGGATTCATTTCATGGGATAGGTCAGGGGCAAAATGATTCCCTTCAGGATGGTTCCAATGGCGCGTATGATAATGAAGACCCCGGTTATCATGAAGAAAATGACGATGATTATTGATCATTAAGATAAAGAAGGGGTATGTGGCATATGAAATGTAAGGGTTGTGGTAAAAAGATCTCCCAAAATGATTACGAAAAGGTTGCTGACTGGATTTTTTGTTCCGATTGTTTTACTGTTCTTATGAATCCTCCTGAAGGAAAACCGGAATCGATGGAAGGTAATTTGAATGATCGTTCCAATAAAGAGGCTTCAGAAGAAAAAATTAAATTCAATACCTGTAAAATCTGTGAAGTTGATATTGTTAAAGGAGAAGGAAAAAAGTTAGGTATATGGACCTTATGTGGATCCTGCTACGCCGATATGACCTTTAACAATGAAAAAAAAACAATGCCTGAAGGGTCGGATAAAACCCGGGAAGAAATACAAGAAGAGATATCTGAAATTACGGCTCAGGAAAGAATTGATACGAACCGGACAATCAACTGCGATGGTTGTGGCAGGACTATTCTGGCCATTGCTGGTAAAGTGGACGGCGATGATTCTTTTTGCCCTGACTGTTTTTATAAAAAAGCCGGCGAATTGCCTGGGGCTGTCGGCTCTGAAATTCAAAGTAAATTTGGTTCTTCTGGGCATTGTATGTGTTGCGATAAAAAGACGGAAGAGTTTTCAATAGATACAGGTGAAACCTATAATATATGTAAAACCTGTTATAGTGCAAACCCCGAACTGGCAATTGAAATTGCAAAGGAACGGTATCAAAAATATTTGAATGAGTTAAGGGAAAAACTATAACATTTAATACACAATGTAACAGAGGCCTAAATATGTTTTCAGAGTCATTGAAAATAAAACTTTCTCTTCAAATTAATGATAAAAAATTTGAGATTCCAGGTGGTAATATCAAGCTATGTGAGCTGAACCTTCAGACATTCGGATTTGAGGGGAAGGTCGGGTTCGGTTTGTTTACCGACAGCTCAAAGGATGAAATTTTTTCGGCATTTGTCACCCATGATCTTATAAAGGTTCAACTATCCATTATTCGCGTCCTTAACCTTCGGGATAAATCCCCCGTTCCCCTGGAAATAAACGCATACGTCACCCAAAAATCTGTTCGGGAATTTGGTTACAGGGAAGTTAAGAATGAACCGGTTCTGGAACGTTATTATGAAATCTCTTTTCAGGATATTCCGGCGATTTTATGGAAACAGCATTTTCCGGTGAAGCTATATACAGATAAAAAATTTTCTGATGTGCTAAAAGATCAGATTGTTGAAGATATATCCTTGGAAATTGATGAAAGTGTTCAGGGCGAAAGCCAGGAAATGCTTTTTCTTGGCCTTGGACTTGGGCAAAATCGTCATAAAGCCTCCTTTTATGATTTTCTTATCTGGTATGTTCATTCCCGCAACATTGTCTTCTTTTATGATTACGATGATTGTACTTTAAAGTTATCCGATGAAAAAGCCGTTTTAGAAGCTGTGGCTGTCTTCCGTCCAGTCGAGGTCGCAAAGATTCAAACATTTTTTTCTGAATCTTTCCGCCATAATACTAGGATTCTCAATGTTCATTCTGAAAAACATCAGTCAATAGAAATCCCACAGGATCAGGCTGTTTCTGGAATTTTTCAGGATGTTCTCATGAGAACTGCCCTTGAAAATGAGATTGATGATCGCAAAACCCTGGAAACCACAAAACTTGAAACCCATCTTGAAAAGATTGAGATGGTTATGAAGGAATTTCCTTCAAAGAATTTTACCATTGGAACCATGGTAAAATTTGAAAAGGAATATTGGAGTAAAAATAATCTTTTATCGGACAAAAATTTTCGGATTTTTACTATTAAACTCTCTGCCAAAGCCCGGGAACAGAATTTAAGCCAGAACTATAATTTAGATTATACAGCCTATGCGATGGAGATGAGCATCGGGATGGAGATTGAAGATAATCCTGAAGTTTATTTGCCGCCGTTTAAGAATCCGTGTTATCCTGTCCTGGTAGAGGGCAATATTGTGAGTGAATCAGGAGAAGATTTAGATAAAACTTATCAGATCAGCCAGAATGAAGCGACCTCCCAGGATAGTTATACAGTTCATGTGCCTTTATGGGATTTGAATATTAAAGCGAATTTTCTCCCTAAGGTTTATACCGGTCATTTTTATTTTCCGGCATTTAAACATGTTAAGGTACTTCTTGCCTTATATTTTACCAGGGCCAAAATAAAAAATTTTCTTGATTGGGGAAATGGTTCAAAGCTTCCCATGGATATCCAGGGAAATCATCTCTTGTTCGGTAAAAATGAATTAAGTGAAACATCCATGAAGTATCTTTATTCCGAAGGAAAACCCGTGTTCAGTATACAACGGACCTCGGATAAAGAAACGGAAATGATAAGTTTGGAGCAGGAATCAATAATCCTCCAAACAAAGGAAGATAAATAAAAAAAGGCCGAGATATATAAAAAAGTGATAAAAATTTAATTACCCATAAATAGATAGAGGTTTGTTGTGATTATTGAAAATTTTTCGATCCTGGCCCAAGGTGCCATAGAAAATGCTTGTCGTCTGGCTGTAAAAAATGAACATAAAAATGTAACGCCCTGGCATTTGCTTTGTGGCATAATAGATCAAGAACAAGGCAAGGCAAATTATTTGTTTGAAAATGCCAATATTGATACGGATTTACTTAAAACAAAAATAAATAATCATCTGTTGACACTTCCCAAAGCAGTTTCTGATGCCCAGGAAACGCCCATGAACCGGGATCTTGAAAAAATATTTATCCTTGCAGAAGAGGCGGTGGATGTTTCTGGAGATAAATATATCGGTATTAGTCATATCTTGTTGGGTATTCTTGAAAACCAGGCTGTCATGGAGGTGTTCCAAGAAGTCGGTACCACCAAAGATGCATTTTCGGCGATTCTTAAAGAAAATCGATCGGGGGCCGGTAAAAATTTATCCGGTGAATTTGAATATCTGAACACCTACACAACCGATTTAACTGCCAGGGCAAGGGAAGGCAAGTTTGACCCCATCATTAATCGAAATAATGAGATTGGGTTGATTGTACAGGTGTTGAGCCGGAGGATAAAAAGCAATCCAGTCATTATTGGTGAACCTGGTGTGGGTAAGACTGCCATAGTAGAGGGACTTGCCCAGAGAATTGCAGATGGAGATGTTCCCAAAGACCTTGAAAAAACCAGTATTTTGGCCCTTGATATGGGGCAACTTCTGGCCGGTGCAAAATTTCGTGGCGAATTTGAAGAGCGGTTTAAAAGGGTTATTCAGGAAGTCACTGATGCCGGAGATATCATATTATATATTGATGAAATTCATATGATTGTGGGGGCCGGTGGAGGATCAGAAGGGGCCATGGATGCTGCAAATCTTTTAAAACCGGCATTATCCAGGGGGGAGATCCGATGTATGGGGTCTACTACTTTAGAGGAATATAGAAAATATATCGAAAAAGATACTGCCCTGATGAGACGGTTTCAGGTAGTCATGGTGGATGAGTCAACCGTTGAAGAAACGCTTATCATATTACGTGGAATCAAGGAAAAATATGAAATTCACCATGGTATTCAGATTTTAGATGCTGCGCTTTCATCGGCCGTTTTACTTTCCCATCGGTACATTACGGATCGCTTTCTTCCGGATAAAGCCATTGATCTTATAGATCAGGCTGCTGCAACTGTTCGTATCGAGTTAGCGTCAAAACCTAAAGAGATAGAAGAGATTGATCGTAAAATTATTCAGTATAAAATTGAACTCAAAGCCATTGAAAATGAAACCGAAAATAAAATGATCGAATTGTCGAAACAGATGAAAACCGGGCTGAAAGAACTTGAACGGGAAAGTTCTGTCCTCACCCAGAAATGGGAAGAGGAAAAAAACGTCATAACAGACGTCCAGGATTCACAGAAACGATTGGAAAATGCAAGAAAAGAATTGGAGATAAAAATCAAGGAAGAAAATTTTTCCAGGGTTGCAGAGCTTCAATACAAGGTGATTCCAGAATGTGAAAAAATCATGGAAAAATATGCAGATGTTGATATGTCTGATTCAAAATTTATCAGAAGAGCTATTACGGATCAGGATATTGCTCTTGTCGTATCCAGGCTTACCGGTATCCCTGTTGCCAAGATGATGGGTGAAGAAAAAGACCGTTTGATAAACCTTGAGGAGCATTTACAAAAACGTGTTAAGGGGCAGGATGATGCCATTGAAGTGATTGCCAAAGCGGTTCGTCGAGCAAGAGCCGGGGTTCAGGATGCTGAACGTCCCCTGGCTTCATTTTTGATACTGGGACCCACCGGTGTGGGTAAGACCGAGCTTGCTAAGACCTTGGCAGAATTTATGTTTAATGATGAGCGATCACTTATTCGTTTCGATATGAGTGAATTTATGGAAAAGCATTCTGTGGCAAGGCTTGTGGGAGCTCCTCCCGGGTATGTAGGTTATGATGAAGGTGGATTGTTAACCAATAAAGTCAGAAGAAAACCCTATTCGGTGATTTTGTTCGATGAAGTTGAAAAAGCCCATCCGGATGTGTTTAACCTTTTTCTTCAGATTTTTGATGACGGTAGGCTTACTGACAGTCAGGGTCAAGTGGTTAATTTTAACAATACCATTATTCTTATGACCTCCAATCTGGGGTCTGCTAATATAAAACCTGTTGAAAATGAGGAAGAGGCAGCGCTCATGACCCAGGGTATAATGGAGGCTGTCAGGGCACATTTTCGTCCGGAATTTTTAAACAGATTGGATGATATTCTTATATTTAAACAATTAACAATGGAGGTCATGAAACCAATTGTTGATATCCAATTGGGCCGGTTGGAAAAGCTTCTTGCTGATAAACAAATTCAAATTACGGTGGATGATGCGGTAAGAGAACTTCTTGCCCAGGAAGGTTATAACCCCATGTACGGTGCTAGACCTCTGAAACGTCTTATTCAAACTCGCCTTCAGGATCTGCTTGCAGAAAAAATTATACAAGAGGAGATCAAGGAAGAGGATACGGTTATTGTGACCGCCCATGACAATGAAATCATTATCAAAACAGCTGAGGTTTCAGGCATGGAAGTAAACCCATAATAATGAGGTTGAATCCCTGATGAATTGGATAAAAAAAATATTTGCAAGTCCCTATTTAAAGTCTTTGAAGGGTTTAGCCCCCTCCGGTGGCTGGGCCACGGCAGGGTATTTGATTGCAGTTTTCCTTCTTGCTCTGTTGATATTTTTATTGATATTCTTAATTATTAAAAGAAGAAAAAAGGCAAACGCATCTGAACCGGCAGTACAAGAGGATTTGTTAACTCCGAAAAGCCTTGTGAATGTATGGAAGTTATTTTTAAAACAAATTCCTGCCCAGTTTCGAAGATCTATTATGATGTATCAGCCTTACATTGTCCTTGGGGAGGCCGGGACTGGTAAAAGTAGTCTTATAGATTTATATTCGGATTGGAAAAACCAAGCCAATCAGTTTTATCCAAGTTATACCCAGGATGCGCTGTTTCAGATTTTTTTAGGTTCCAGGATTATTGTTCAGGAAATCCCGGCGGCCTTGCTCCATGACACATCCGCATCAACCAGGAAAGCGTTGGTGAAGCTGTGGAAGTGCTTTAAAAGGAAAAAAGACCTGACTATTGTCATTACAATAAAAGGTGATGCGCTCCTCAATGATGATCCGGATTTTCTTAAAGAACAGGCACAGATGATCCGTGGGAAAATAAATATCTTATCCCAGATTTTGCGGCAACCTGTGAACATAAAGGTAGCTTTGACCTTCATGGATTATATAGAAGGCTTTTCGGAATTTTCCGTGTTTTTGAAAAATAATAACATGCCTTTTGAATTGGAAATTGGTGATAATAATAAGCTCAACGATCTTGAAAACTTTATCAAACCCTATGAAAAATTTTTTGTAAATGCTCTGGTTTCTGAAACGCCTCTGGATTATTTGAAAATCATTTCATTTTGTAAGAATGCTCCTGTTGTGTTGTCAGGGTTATCCAGATTTCTTCGTATATTAACTGATCCGGATTCCTTGTCATCCTCTCCTTGTATCAATAGCATATTTTTTACGGCAGATAGCCTCGATGAAGATAAACCCCTTTCCAATCCATTTAAATCCCATGTTTCCATCAAAAAAGTTCGCAGTTATCAGCCCCTGAAAAAGCATAAAATTGCTGCGGGCGTAATAGTAATTGCTGGTATGGGCTATATGTTGTTTTCCTATTATTATAAGTTAGACAATTTTCAAAATATTTTGTCGGATTTTGAAAAAATTAACATCTCCATGATGCAATCCGATCAGGCACTTAATCAGATGGGCAATGAGTCTGACAGAATATTGAACAAGACGATGGTTGAATCTGATCAGACACTGGATGATCTTGAAAGTGAATCTAAAAAAATATTGGATAATAGATTTTTAATAGATTTTTTTCCCGATGCAGAAACAGGAATCTATGCCCAGGTGATTGAAACAAGAAAAAAATTGCAGGGAAAAATTGTCCAAAAATTTCTGGAGCCGAAGTTAACCCCGCTTAATGTCCAAGAAGATGCCTATAAAAAAAATCTGCTTATTCTTGCTCTGATATATGCTTCTAATTCCAATGAATTAGGTAACTTGATTAAAAACAATATGGAATTTTGGGTGGCAACTTGCAGCATTCCTCAACATATAATTACAAACTACATTTCTTTAAGTGACCATCCCTGGGAGGGGACGATACCCCTTAAGGGGCTGGTGGAAAAAAGTCAGTCCGATATCCCCCAACGGGATCGCTCTTGGCTTTTGTTTCTTAATAACGTTGAAAGGATTCAAAACCAAACATTTATAAGTCCCCAAGCTTTTTCAGCACTTCAAAAACAAGCTGTAAAACTCATTGGTGAAATAGATACGTCCCGGCAGGTTGACCAGTTTGATCAAGTATGGACCTTGCTCAGTCAAGATACTGTTCTTGCCAATCAGCTCAGTCCGTTTATTCCTGTTCAAAATACTAAAGTCGGTGACACGCAAGGATATGCGGAATTTAAGAAATTTCTTAATTTTTTCTGGCACTTAAAATTTGATCCCAATGAAGTTGGAGTTATAAATCTTGAACAATTGTTTGAAAACCTTCGGGTAATGATGGAATATAAAACCCCGGAAGAAAAGTTTAATTTCGTTATTAATGAAAAAAGTTTTTATTTTAGTTCTGATAAGCTTAACAAGTTACTCACAAAGAGCAGTATGGTTATGCTGCTCAAAAAGTTTATTTCCCATTATAGTCAAAATCCAGGTATGTCATTTTTCCAATCGGATTCTGAATATAACAATTTAGTAGTAGGAACTTCATCTGGTAATAATTTTTATTTTTCAAATAAAATGACAATAGATGGAAAATATACCAAGGCATCTTACACAAAATATGTTATGCCTGTTTTAAAAGAGTTTCCAGCCCTGCTGGAAAAGCTGCCTGTTGATGGGGCGGAAAAAACACTTTTTTCAAACTTTATGTTCCGGGAAGTTGATACGTATATTACCAATTATCTTAATACCTATGAGGCATATTACAAAGGGTTTAAAATTGATGCAGATTCTGTGGGGGAACTTAGATATATCCTTACGCAGATGACGCTTCCCCTGAGTCAGTTTCAAGACTTTTTGATGGTTTTAAATGATAACTTATCCCTTGAATATGGAGATAATGCCTATTTTGATTTAATCAAATCCAAGCTCAGGCCCTTGGGATTTATTTCGCTGTTAATGCAGCCCAAAAACGATCAATTTCCAGGACTTGAAAAATACAAAGCTATATTAAGACAGGTGCTCGTAGACCTTCTTTCCAATGAGCCGCCTGCCGCAACCGGAGATGATAATAGTCTTACTACTTTAAAAACTATGCTGCCTCCAGAGGCAAGAATCGGTTTGGATATTTTTTTAGAGGGCCCGAATTCTTATTTTAAGATGATTCAAAAATGGGGAACCAGTGTCGGTATTTCTGAAGAATGGCTTTATCCTTTTACGTCGCCGGTTTTTCAGGCATATCTTCTGGGGCAACAAAAAATTGAAACCATAACCAATCAGGAATGGGGAAAATTGGAAACCACTTATATTAATCCAGTCATTGAAAAATTTCCCTTTAATCCTAGTGCCCAATCGCCTGTTACACCGGAAGATTTAAAGAATTTGGCCTATCCAACCGGTAAATTTTGGAAGAAATTTTCAGATGTGATTGCCCCCCTGTGTAAAAAAGATCAGGATGGGAATTGGCAGGAAAGAAAATTTGCCAAAGTGTCATTGAAATATCCCAGTAATATGTTCAAAGAGTTAAATTGTATTTCACAACTTTCTCGGACTTTGTTTAATGAAAAAGGTGAGCCCCAGCCACTGAAATTTGACGTTCAAGCCCAGATTTTGCCCCAGGCGCAAAAAAATCAGATGTTTGTTGTACTTTCCTATGTTCGATCTGGAAAAAATACAGTTTTTGGATTTAATCAACAACCTTCCTGGCATCAATTCAGTTTTGATTGGTGGAAACAAGAAAGCGCATCGGTGGGTGTTGAGTTAATGCAAACACAGAAAAAAAGTGCACCGTCGGGGAAAAATTTTACCACTATTGGTGTGCCCAATTCCTATTGGAGTTTTTATCGGCTGCTTGGCAAGGCAGATAGTGTAAAATCTTTAACCTGGACGTGGAATATTGAAAGTCCGGGTGTGTCTCAATTGCAATGGCCCATTTCATTTTCCGTAAAAAAAGACCCCTGGACTATTTTTCAAGAGATGCCATTTAAGGGAAAAAATAAAAAATAGGATGGTAACAATGAAATTTAGAAAAAAAATCATACCATTTCAAAAAAAAATGGGCATTTGTATTATTCTACTGGTTTTCATGATTTCTTTTTTTAGTTGTGGTGGTAAAACCTCGGTATTGACACTCACTGTACAGGCAAATGAAACGGCAAACAAAGGACAGCCTGTATATTTGCTGGTTCGTACGGTTAATTCAAGTGATTTTGTTACCCAGGATTATCAAAGTGTAGCCGGGATGGTCATGCTCAGTCCACCGGATAAGTCTATTCTTTCTACCAACCTGATTTTGCCCGGCAAGCAGACAAAAATCAAATTTGATAAACCCGATAAAAAATCAATAGCAGTCTATTGTATGTTTACTGATCCTGCTCAGTGGAAGGTATTTATACAAAAACCTCTCCAGTCAAAGTATAAATTTTTCCTGGAGGAAAATAATCTTTTTTTACAGGGGATGCCCCGTTAACGATTTAGTTGGTATATAGATTATGGAAGAATACTCAAATATAGCTTTAATGAAAAAAAATTTAAATCTTGAAAGATTTGATCCGCCTGAAAAAATTGAATGGCTTGAAAAAAGCTATGATGGGGGGACAGACTTCTGGTTGTCCCTATGTAAATACCATGACAGTTTATTTGGCAATGCCGGGAAAAGTCGTCCATTAAAACAATATGATTTTTTCCATGACCTGATTACCCGGAATCGCAACAGAGAAACTCCGGCGTTCATCTGGTATGATCCCATGAAGCATTGGCAGGAAGTATCCTATCTGGAATTGGGGCAAAAGGCAGAACAGCTATCAGAGCAGTGGCGTAATTTAGGTGTTCTGCCGGGTGAGACTCTCTGTATCGTAAAGCAATTCGGGCTTGGTTATCTGGAGTCTCTTCTGGCGGGTCTGAGAATCGGAGTTATTTTATCTTTTATAAAGCCTGTAGGAAGGGCTGTGATTAAACAGCAATTGGAATCCCTTCAGCCGGATTATATAAGTACGGAAGATATTTATCAGCCGCTTTTGTCAGATTGGCTGGAAAAAATTTTAATTGAAGGGAATATCTCAGAAAATGTTGATGGCGTGGGTTCATCACATACTTACATGACCGGAGAGGAGATTGCTCTATGCTTTGATCCCATGTGCGAGGATATGTTTACTCCTAAGCCGGTCTTTGCAGATTTTTTTTACCTGTCCGGGATCAGAGATGGTCTTATCGGCTTGGAACTAAATCCAGGAGATATATTTGCAGCGCCCGGTTTTAATCCTATTTTGACCCAGCCGTCCTTAGTTCTTTCCGGGTTGCTTAATGGGGCAACCTATCTTCATCTTTCCATGAATGATATTAAAAAAGATCCTGATTTGTTGACAAACTATCCATTAAAAGTATTGGGCATCACCTCAAAACTTCGGGACACCCTTATGGCCCAGCCTGGCCAAAAAGTAAAACCATGGGATTCATGGTTCAGGGATCCTTTGGATATTTCAGGTATGGATATCTGGGAATTATTTATCAAACAACTTGAACTTATAGATATTCCTGCCGGGTGTATGATGTGGAATGTCGCCATGGGGGGCTGCTTGTTATTTTCAAGAAAACGAAAAGGTCAGGCCCTTCAAAATGTGTTACCCATGCCCGGTAGAAAATGGCAACTGGCCATGATGGCAGATGACACAAATCAGGCTTTAGGAAGTCTTGGTTTTTTTTCCGTAAATGCATCCCTGGGAAATGGGGAGGAATCTTATCTGCCTACCCCCTGTATTATATCCAAAATATTTCTTGAATATGTATTGGTGGGATTAGATGTGTCCTCAAGAAATAGTGTGTGTTATCCCAAAGATCTGGTTGTAAAAATTGTCCGGGCGATGGATGTTTGTCCGGATAGCGTCCTGGTGGAAATTCCGGATATGAAAACAGGTACAGCACCTCAATTTCATTTATTAGTGTTTGCTGGTACCGGTCAGACAATTGATTCTGCCGCTATTATAAACGATATTAAATACACTATTAAATCTGAAATAGGAAAAGAGTTTTTTGTGGATGATATACGTATATTTCCGCTTTTTCCCCGGCGAACACAGGAAAATGATATTGATGAAGACTGGTGTTCTTTTCAATATTTAAACGGAGGCCTTAATCAAAAATCAAGGAATGATCTTTTTCTTAGTCTGTCTATATTGCGGGCTAAATGTTGTTAATCATATTGAATTAAAAACAGTCCGCAAATTGGGCTGTCGTAAAAATACGGTAAAAAGCATATTGCAAGTCAGCAAATTTGAAAACACAGCAACAAAAATCGTCAATTAGTAAAAAAAATTGCCTTGGGGAAAATGCAGTATGGTGCTAACTATGGGTCATAAATGACCGTTGACACTATAATCCTATAATGGTAACATGCAGAATTGTTTGAATATAATATTTAATGCATCGTTGATGCATAATAAAGGAGGTAATATGGCTGTTCAGGATGAGATACCCAAATCGCGGTTAACCTTGAGATATAAGACTGAAGTGAATGGTCAGCCCGAAGATTTGGCCCTTCCCATGAGATTTTTGGTGACTGGTGATTTCTCCCAGGGTTCTTCCAAGGATCGGAAGATTGATCTAGACGAAAGAAACACCCGTAATATGGATGGAAAAAATACCAATGCCATCATGAAGGATATGGGGATTTCTCTTAATTATTCTGTGGATAATAAAATTAATCCGGATCAAGGCGAGGAAGAGTTGCAGGTCAATCTTCCCTTTGACAGTATGAAATCTTTTTCACCGGATCAGGTGGCAAAAAATGTTCCCAGAATAAAGGGGCTTTTGATGCTTAAAGAGCTTTTACAGGAAGTGGTATCCAATGTGGATAATAGAAAGGGGTACAGAAAGCTTTTAGGTGAACTCATGGGTAATGAAGAGGCCTTGAAAAAGATGATGGAAGAACTTAAAGATTTTGAAAGTTTTAAATTGCCCGGGGCAAAATCTGGGGAATAAATAAACCAGATCAGTAATCTTGTGAGCAATGAAAACCTGCTAAAAAAGACGAAGGAGTAAAACATATGGCTGATACCGATCAAGAAACAACGACAGAGGAAACTACCATTGATCTGAAGCGGTTTTTATCAAGCATGCGCCTCAAGACCGAGGTGAGTGAGCCCGTACCTATACTAAAGGACGGCCTTGAAACAATTGTTGAGGATACCAGCGAAGAAAATCGCTTCATTTCCGGCATGGCAGCACTTTTGTATAATGTGGATACCACTTCCGGTCGCCTGGATAAGGGAAGTATATTCGAAGTGATTGACCGTATTGATAAGATAGTGGATGAGCAAATTAATGAAATTATCCACGATGAACAATTTAAGACTCTGGAATCTACCTGGACGTCTTTAAATCAGATGATATTGACCACTAATTTCAAGGCCGATGTCATGATAGATATTTTGGATGTGGCAAAGACTGAGCTTTTTGAAGATTTTGAAAGCAATTCCGTGGACATTCTCGGCAGCGCCTTATTTCAAAAAGTATATGTTTCAGAATATGATCAATATGGCGGAAAACCCCTTGGGTCAATTATCGGGCTTTATGAGTTCGAACATACTCCCGATGATGAATTTTGGCTTCGTATCATGGGGAAAATTGCAGCAGCAAGTCACGCGCCTTTTGTAGGCTCTATATCCCCTAAATTTTTCGGGTGCAGCTCTATTCAGGAACTGGAGGCCATCAAGGATCTTGAAGGGTTGATGAATCATCCTAAATACGGATCTTGGAACAAACTGAGAGAATCGGAAGAAGCCGCCTATATAGGGCTTACCTTGCCAAGATATATTGCTCGTCTTCCCTATGATCCGGAAACCAATCCCTGCCGGGAAATCAATTTTACGGAAGCCGTCAAAGGAGATGATGATCAGGATTATCTTTGGGGAAGTGCAGCTATGCTTTTTGCCCAGAATATGGTTAAATCCTTTGAAACATCCGGGTGGTGTCAGTATTTGAGAGGACCTAAAGGAGGAGGGCTTGTTTCAGGGCTTCCGGTACATATGTTTAATATCCGTGGTGAAGATGAGATGAAGGTGCCGGTTGAATTGGTTATTCCCGACTTCAGGGAACTTGAATTTGCCAACAGCGGATTTATCCCCCTGATTTATCGTAAGGGGACCGCCGATGCATGTTTTTTCAGTGCCCAGTCCATTAAAAAAGCTAAAAAATTTAAGGATCCCAAGGATAGTGAAAATTCACAATTGGTAACCAACCTGTCCTATACTCTTTCCATCACCAGGATTGCCCACTATGTCAAGTGTATTATGCGGGATAATATCGGAAGCTCTGCAGATGCGGCCTATATTCAAACCACCCTTGATAACTGGATTGCAAAATATGTAACCACGGTGGTTAATCCCGATGATTTGACTCTTAAATATTATCCGTTTAAGGCATATTCTGTGGACGTGGAGGAACGTGAGGGCATGATCGGCTGGTATGACTGTGCAATATCCATCCTTCCCCATATTCAGTTTGAAGGTATGGATGTGGAACTCAGACTGGATGCCCGTTTGTAAAAACTAAATGTTTTTACAAGTGTTAAACAAAACAGGGTGTCGAATGGCAGTCTTTGTGATCGGTAATTTTACAAAGGCCAGGGGCGTTAAAGCAGAATAAAAAAATAAAATTGCTAAGGGAAACTGATTTGTGATCGAGAATTTGGCGCGAGTAAAGTGGGAAATGGGGCAGACACTTCTTCCGGCTCATTTCAATGCCCAGGAAGAAGCTCAGCTTGCTGATTCTACCCTGAGATTCAAAATGCAGGGGCTTCCGGTCTTTGGAATTGCGGGTTTGAAATGGAATCACACTCTGTTGCAGGAAGGTGTATTTTCCGTTCAGTCTTTGAGTATGGTCATGCCTTCGGGGCTGTTGATTCATGTTCCTGGAAACGCAAAAGTTTCTCCTTTTAATCTGAATGTTCCCGGAGACGTGGAGGTGTCTGTATACTGCCACGTACTTGAGGAAAATTTGGATGAGGGCGGCACGGATGAAACCTGGGATACAGGGGAAGACAGTGCCACATTAAAAAATTATTATTCCCTGGTGATTTCTCCGGATCAAAGCCATGCAGGTGCATTGGAAACCCTGAAATTGGCTGAATTTAAAAAGGAACCCGATAGCACCTGGATGCTTTCCCGGGAGTACGTCCCACCTATGCTTCAGGTGGGACTCTCCTTGTTTTTGTTAGATCCCCTTGAGGAGTTGAGTCAGGCCCTTGAATTGTTTCATTATAATCTTGCCTTGGATGCATCCAGTTATCTCAGTGGGGATAGTCTTTTAAGTGTTAAACAATGCATGAAAAGCAGCTTGAAAATACAAAGGTTCATTGCCAATCTTAAAGAGCAGGTTCATTGTCATCCCTACTTTGTGATAGAGGCACTTACTGAGTTTTATACGGATGTCTGTTTTTATAGAAAAGTGATGCCTGAAAATGTAATTGCTTCTTACAAGCATGAGCGGCTTGCTAGCTGCTTTAATCGGATTATTACTCCCTTGATGAAACAGATACAGATGGTAGAGGAAAAATCTCCCTATCTTCTCTTCGTATTTAAGGATGGTATTTTTAATATTGATCTTCCCTCTGAAATAAGGGAAGCCAGAGATGTTTATTTTTTGGTTCAAAAAGGGCATATAACCGGAAAAATGGATATCAGTAATGTTAAACTTGGTAGTTTTTCACGGATTGGTTTGATCCATAAGATGGCGCTTCCCGGGGTGCCCCTGAAAAAAACAGAAAAACCCCTTTTTCAGCATTCCTTTGGATCAGAGGTGGAATTTTTCAGGATTATTGAAGGGGAAGAGTGGGACCATGCCCTAAAATCCCTGTCCCTATCCTTTTATTATCAGGAAATGTTCAGCGGAGTTGAATTTTTCCTTTATTGGCGATAGCAATTTCAATGGGCGGTTCACATGGCATTTTTTAATAGATTTATGGATGATGATTACAAAAGACAGACAACTGATATAGTTCAAGATGTGGTTGAAAATATGAACAATATCTTGAACACTAAAAAAGATTACGGGTCTCTTCTCAGAAATTTTGGCATCCGGGACTTAAACGAATTCAATGACAGAGACGGGATGATCGACATCATTATTAAAGAGGTCATTCGTTGTATTGAGTGTTACGAACCCAGGGTAAAAATTATCAATGTGCTTAAAGAAGCGGAAACGGACATGTTCAAGTTACCTTTTCAAATAGAATGTGTTGTTCAATCCAATAAACAGAGGATGAGCATGGAATTTGATACGGTATATAATAATTTTTTTGTAGAGAACTTAACATAGGGTTAGAATAATGGGATCACTTATTTGCCGTGTAGAATTGCATAAAGAAAAGGGTGTTATTATAACCGTTGAAAATGATGATGATAACATCATCCAGACCATGGTGATGGATGGCACGTTAATTACTACTACCTGTAAAGGTGAGGAAACCAGTGTTATTACCCAGGCTTCGGATAGTATCACCATTAAATGTAAGGACTTCTTATTGGATGCAGATACCATTACCTGTCAATCCAAAAACGAGACGATTCATAAAAGTGAGAGCACTGTTAAGATCTCAAGTGCCGCCGCCATGGAATTGAGTTCTGATGATGCTTTAAAGGCAAGTGCTGCTAAGGATATGACATTGTCCGCAAATGCCATTGATGCAAAAGCTTCTCCAGGGGATGTTACCATTTCTGGAAATAATGTGACTGCAAGTGGACAGGTGAAGGCAAGTCTCAAAGGCCCAACTGTTCTAATTGATGGGCAACAAACTGCAATTAAAGGTGCGACTGTGGATATAACAGGATCTGCAACAGCAACCTTGAAAGGTAGTGCAATGACGACCATTGGGGGCGCTTTGATTAAAATTGGATAGCAGGGACAGAAAAAATCATGCAGATGGATGAAAAATTATACCGGGCGTTCCTAGAGGAAATGCATGACTTGGAAAGTTTTCGTATGAAATATGCGGTGCGGCACCCCTCTGTGTCCCTGGATAGAGATGACCCGGATGTACAAAGACTTGTGGAGGCTCTTGCTTTTTTTTCTGCCCGGACCCATATGGCAGGAATGAACAGTATTTTGTCTTCAAGGCTCAGAATATGTCAGCAGTTTTTTCCCTTTCTTCTTGTTCCGCTGCCCTTTATGGGGATGGTTCAAGCTTTGCCCACGGGGCAGTTTTCCGAAACAGCTCTACTTCCCAAAGGAACCCAGATCCTGGCTTACCCCGGAGAAGGAAATGGAGCTGTTCTGAGAACTCTCAATGAGTTGCGCATCCTTCCCGTTTCTTTGACCCAGACAAAGTTGTTGCTGCGTCCGGATAGGGGCTTTCGCCTTCTGATCACTATTGAATCCATGTATGAGCGGACCGATACCATCGGCAAGATCAGGGTACATATCGATCATCTCAATAATTACCAGGCTTCTTTATTGGTTCTTGATACCTTAAAGGCCCACTTAAAAAAAGCTTTCATAGTATTTGATCAAAAGACCGATGAGCATTCCAAGGGTCTTTCCTGTGATGTTTTATTTGGAAATGACCCGGAAGAGACCGAAATGGGTAAAAGAGAAATGCACCCCCTCCAGAAAGCCAGGTTTTTTTTCCATTATCCCCAGCAGGATCTTTTTATGACCATTGATGTACCGGATCGAAAAAAAGCCTGGAAAAAATTTACCATCTGTATGGATCTTGATTCGGCCTGGCCTAAAAAAATAGAAATCAACAGGGATATTTTTCGTTTGCATACCGTTTCCATGGAAAATCTGACCCGGGAAACAACAGCACCATTCGTTTATGATGGTACAAAAGAACGGTTTCTCATCTGTCATCCTGAACCGGATAAGGGGTATGAACTTCAGTCGGTCCAGGGTGTTTACAGGGTAGAAAATGGCGGCATGGTTCCCATGCGGGCCGGGATTTTGTCCGGTGGGGAAGGTGCCTATGAAATTGAGCAAAAACCCGATAAAGACGGGAAAATACTATATTGGCTCACCCTCCATTATTCAACAGCCTTTCTGGAGCCTGTTACCATCGTTGTAGATGTGCTCTGGCATCAACCCATTTTTTCAAAGATTATATCTCGACAATTGGGGGCACAGCCCTATAGTCGTGATATTGCCGGAGTAAATTGGGATATGGGTGAAAACAGTGCTGTGCATGGAGAAAACCATTTCCAGGAAAATATGGATGAGTTCATGCATTTGCTCACAATTAAAAACAAATCAGTACTTAATTATGATGATATCATGGCTCTGCTTGAGATGTTCGGCAGTGTCTGGCAGGGAAATTTTAAGCCTGTCAAATATCTTTTCTACGGAATCAGGGTTGAACAGGCCCTCCATGCAGGGTATGCTAAAGGTATGCTTAAAGTGATTTATTGTCTGCGCTTCAAAGAGTGTGAAACTGGAATTCACCCTCTGCTCAAGGTCTTTACGGAACAGACCGGGAAAATCCTTGATGCATGGATCTCGGAAGCAGTTATTGAAACCAAAATGGAAATAGATTAAGGTATCTTAATTTCCGGCAATAATTTGATAACAGCCTGCACTAAAAGGGAAAAAAATGGAAAATGAACTTTGGAAAGCTATTCAAGTCTTGTTTGATCAGGTGGGGTCATCCTTTGATCGTCTGAAGATCGATTCTGATCCGGAACAGGTATCGGATGGATCATATGAACCTAGGGATCTTGTAAAGGCCAGATCAGAGATCAGGAAGGGGTTTGACCGTCTGCGGGGAAGTCTTCTGGAGTATCTGTCCGAGCAGGAATCCTACCAGGTTCTTTTCCCCCTGGTGGTCTATTTTGATGAACAGGTCCAGGCAAAATTTTTCAAGGAAAAACACCTTACATGGCCTCTACTGCAAAAAGAGCTTTATGAGGTGGATAACGGAGGCGAGCTCTTTTATGATACCCTGGACAATATTTTGCGAAAACCCCAGACCTCCCAATTTATTTTTGAAGTTAATTATTTTTGCCTCAAGCACGGATTCCAGGGAAAATTTGTGGATGATTCCGTCAAGATTAAAGAATATATGGAGACGCTCAAGCAAAAAATATCCATTAAACCGATGGAAGGGACCAGCATTTTTGCAGAAGAGACCGGGGAAATGAAATATTTTATTTCTTCTATCTGGTTATATGGGGGAGCCGTGGTTCTTCTGATAGTCTTTTATTGTTTGTTGCGGTTTATTATTTGATATAAGATATTTTATCTGTATAAAGAGAATAAGAGTTCATTTTTTTTCAAAAATTATAGGATCATAAAGTTTTGTTTGATTATGGATGCCAGCATACGATGTTTTGTATGCTGGCATTCTAAATGTATAGTGCCTATTTAACTAAACAAGTCTCTCTTTTTATCGTTAGGGTTGTAATTCCACAATCATGTTTGTATTACGGTTATTGTCAAAGTTTACATTTCCATCTTTGCTTGAAAAGGAATGTTCACATGGCCTGCGTTGATCCTTGGGGATACGACAAGAATATAATAATGTTTTGGATTTAGCTGCTTTAACGCTTATTTCTGACCACGGTCTGGATTTAGTTCTCCATGGTAAATTATCCCATTTGTTCCCTTGGGGAGTACCCAAGTTTGTGAGATAGCTTGTCGAAAAATTAACGGCATAAAAATCAACTTTAATCTCGTCCAAGGAGGCTGTTATTTCGGTATAACCATAAGCTTTAATTCCAAATACAGTATACTTCGCTGGAACATTTCTTTGATGACTTATTACCCCATCCGTTTTAATGTGATAGGGTCTTAGGGGACGCGATTTTATATCCTGGCCCTGATACGCCCCGCCGCAGCCGATAACAATTTGATGGGTCTTGTTACCATGAGAATCTGGGGGAAGAGGCCCAGAACTGAAAAAATGATCATGGGCAGCAAAAACCAGATTAAAGGATATCCCCATTCTGTCGAAACATTTTCTTATCAGGCTTCCCAACTCCTTATCCTTTTTGTCTTTGACCAAAATAGCTTCTTGGTCAGTATCATGTAAGCCAAACTCTCTGGTATACATTGCAATTTCCGGTTTGCCATCCCTGGGGTATTCGTTATTAAAGGTTCCTCCTCGTTTACCATAACTTTGCAGAGGATGATGTGTACATAAAATATTCCATTTGGAATTGTTTGCACCATCATAGGAGTCATACATATCTTTTAACCACTGTTGTTGTACGGAATCAAGTAAAAAAGTGTTTGAATCTATCATGTAGAAAATAGCCTGGTCAGTTTCAATACAATAATATCTGTGGGGCATGTTCCAATTACCGCCATGTCTATCATTCATCTTATCATAGGTATGCTGACATTGATAAAGAGCCTGATTCCAGGCTTTATCAAGATGGAAAAGTTTCTCACGATCAACCCAAACCTTATCATGATCATAACGCTTAGGATTCATACTGCGCACAGAGTAATATACACCAGTAATATGATATTCATGGTTTCCCTGTATGAGAAAGGATGGCTTATTTTTATAGATATCATGGAAGCATGTAGAAAACCTTGAATCGTCCTTTCTGATTACACCATATTCATAAACATTGTCTCCGAGCAGTATATTAAAGCTTGCATCATTACGACTCATATGAGCACCAATGTTTTTTTGGGCATTGATATCACCATATTTGCCCAGAAGTGATTTAGCCCATGTTTTATCTGCTACCCCTTGACAACCCAGTACATTAAAGGTAATTTGACCTTGAAAACTGCCAAGATTTTTCACTTTCAGTTTTAAATTTTTCCTAATAAATTCTTCTGAAAAAAGAGTTATGAAGGCTTGGTAACTCGGCAGATTAGCTTGTGCATTTATTCCCTTGGCCAGATCCCTTGATATATTCAAATAGCAGGGGGTAAATTGTGGGATTATACTATTGAGTTCCTTTTGACTTATGCCTACAGTCTTTGCAAATTTAATTATATTTGTATATGATTTGGCATCCCCCATTGTTGAAAAATATCCAGTTGACCTATGCTTATTGAGATGGGGGGCGCTTTTTTTTATTAAAGTAAGTGCAACTTTTTTATCAATTGATGTAGGAATCTTTCTTATTGCATATCTTGTATGTCTTGTATGTCTTGATTGCATATCTCGGAAATCACTATAAGCTGATCCCATGAGAGCACGAACTATATTATAAGGTTTGGAATTACTGGTGTCGGATGAAACAATTCTATGTTTTGCGACTCTCCTAGCTTCATCCATTATCCTATTATAAACATCATTGGCAATGGGGAAAATTTTGGGATTGGGGCAATAAATGTGGTTGTTGTTTTCTTCCCGTCTTACCCAGTTTTCAAACTCTTCAAATCTACCCATTTTATATCCTTAATTTTTGTATACCAAACATAGTTTATCCATTTGCATAACACTGATTATTTTATTCCCTTTTTCATCCCGAGTCAATTTTTATTCAATATATTATTTTTATTCATTGTGTAATTTTTACCCATTATCCCGGATAGTTGCGGTACATAGGCTTTTGCTCTGCGGGGCATTTTGCACCATGCTGATTTTAAAATTTTGTTTGTTTTTTTGATGAAGGAAAACAATTAATTTCAAGCCATTTTATTTTTAATAATGTTTTTTTCTTGTGAATGATGTTTAAATCTTTTATGTACCAAATAGTTCGTTAAAATTCGTTCATCGTAAAATTTACGTCGCTTTATATTAAAAAGGAGGGGAGGTCGTGAAAATTCTGGTCGGATATAAGGGCGTTAATGTGGGAAAGGCTTTGCTGGAAATCGCCGGGGCACAAGCAAAAGCCTTTGGGGGTGAAGTGCTTGTTGTAACCTCAATGGTAGGAGGGGGCAGGGGTGAACAGGCAAAGGTTTTGGAGGCCGAGGCAAATCTGGAAAAAGCTAAAAAGTATTTTGATGGAAAAAACATTGCCTGCCGGACCCATTTGCTGATCCGGGGTCTTGAGGCCGGCGAAGATATTGTTAACTTTGCCGGTGAAAAAGGAGTTGAGCAAATTATAATCGGGGTAAGAAGCCGGTCTAAAGTTGGTAAGTTGCTTTTCGGGTCCACGGCCCAGATAGTTATTTTAGAGGCACAATGCCCTGTACTGACTGTGAAATAGTAAAAAAAATATACTAAAAACTTAAATAATGGGGGGTCGGGCAGTTTTCCCCGGTCCCCCATTATTTTTTTTGTTGATCCTATTGAAACTTGGAAGACTATTTAAAAAATTCTTCCAATCCATCCTGTGTGGGTTTCATGGATTTATCCCCCTGGTTCCAATTGGCGGGGCACACCTCACCATATTTTTCGGTAAACTGCAAGGCGTCCACCATGCGCAGAGTTTCAGATACATTTCTTCCAAGGGGAAGATCGTTGACTACCTGATGTCTAACCACATGATCCTTGTCCAGAAGGAAAAGACCCCGGTAGGCAATGCCGGCTCCTTCAATCAGAACATCATAATCACGGGAAATAGTTTTGTTTAAATCCGATACAATGGGGTAGGCGACTCCCTGGATACCGCCCTTGGATTTTGGTGTGTTCAGCCATGCCAGGTGGGAAAAGTGGGAATCGATGCTGACCCCGATAACTTTTACCTCTCTTTTTTCAAATTCATCCAATTGATCGCTGAATGCATGGAGTTCTGTCGGGCAGACAAAAGTAAAATCCAGGGGGTAGAAAAAGAGCACCACATATTGTCCTTTAAATTGTGACAGGGTGAAATCTTCAAGGATCTGGTCTTTTTTAACGGCAGTTGCTTTAAAATCCGGGGCATTTTTCCCAACTAATACGCTCATAATCGTTTCCTCATATTATATTTTTTAAAAATTATTGTTTGACTACAGGGTTATCTTTATCAAGAGATGTGCCAGGACAGAATATATATATATATATTCTTTTAACATCCTTGATTTTAAGGGTTTTGTTCTGTTTTTTATTGGGTGGCCTCTCATTTTTAGAATACATGTGGTGAGACAGGTATGTCCGGTCTTTTTGAGACAGTCCCTGGAAGATCGACTATGATTGAGACACTAATGTCCGGGTTGAGATTTAATGCAGTTGTGATAAAAGAAGATAAAATAATTATATAGGAGCTTTGACATGAAATTAAGATATTTTTCCCATTCCGCTTTCCAAATCATAACAGATAGTGGTCAGCGTATTCTCATTGACCCATTTTTTGATGGGAATCCAACTTCACCTGTTAAAAGTTCGGATATGGACGCAGATTTTATATTGTTAACCCATGGTCATGGTGATCATTTAGGAGATGCCTTGGATATTGCAAAACGATGTAATTGTCTGTGCATTTGTGAAAATGAACTGGCAAACTATATTTCATCCAAAGGAGTTGCCGTCCACAATATGCACATAGGGGGAGCCCATGAATTTGATTTTGGAAAAATAAAATTAACCCAGGCATTGCATAGTTCCGTAACCCCTGATAATGAATGCCACGGATCTGCTACCGGTATCCTTATCCATGTAGAAGATAAAATTATCTATCACATGGGAGATACCGGGCTTTTTTCCGATTTAAAACTCATTGGTGAGATGAACAGGGTGGATTTATTATTGGCGCCCATTGGTGATAATTTTACCATGGGTATAGAGGATGCGGTAAAAGCTTGTGAATTTGTTAACCCGGATATTGTTATTCCCATCCATTATAATACATTTCCGGTGATCCAGGCTGATCCCTTGAATTTTAAACAAAAGGTGGAGAACCAGGGAATTTCCTGCCAGGTATTGGATTTTGGTCAGCAAATCACATTATAATAATTGATGTTCTCCCAGGTTAATTAAGTTAATATGGAAATTATAAAACAGTTTAAAGCACTTTCTGATCCCACACGGCTTCGATTATTAAATATTTTGAATCATTATGAACTTAATGTGAATGAGATTGTTTTCATTGTTGATATGATCCAGTCCGGGGTTTCCCGTCACTTAAAAATTTTGCTGGAAGCAGGCTTGCTGGTATTACGCAGGGATGGCAGTTTTATCTATTATTCAGCCAATAAAACCCCATCCACTTTTCCACTCATTGATCTGGCCTGTAATCATATTGAAAAAGAAACGGTTTGTGCCCGTGATCTGCAAAGGGCGAAACAAAGCATTACCATTCGAAAAAAAAGAACCAAACGCTTTTTTAGAACCGTGGCTCCCCAATGGGATAGGCTGAAAAAGGAAGTTCTGGGAAATTTTGATTTAAACGGGATCTTAAAACAAATGGCCTTGCCGGGGACTTGCGTAGCAGATCTTGGTTGTGGCACAGGAGAAATGCTGGGCAGTCTTTCTTTTGTTGATAAAAAAAATCTCATTGGTGTGGACAGTTCTCCTGCAATGCTGGAACAAGCTCGAATAAGATTGCCTAACCTGGAGGCCATCGATCTGCGTTTGGGAGAACTTGAAAATCTTCCCATGAAAGATCAGGAAGTGGATACTGTGATCATGAGTATGGTTCTTTACCATATTTTTGAACCTGAAAAGTCCATCCATGAAGTTTTTCGGGTTCTCAAACCCGGGGGGCTCTTTTTGCTGGCTGACTTTGAAAAACATGAGCAGGAAAATATTAAGAAAATTATTGGTGGATCCTGGCTGGGTTTTGGAAAGTCCCAGATTAAGACCTGGCTTTCTTTGTCCGGTTTCTCCCTTAAATCTTTCAGTCGGCATGAAGTGGAAAAAGGCCTATGCATCAATTTGTATCTTGCAGAAAAATAAATTATATTGTTCCGGCCTTTGTGGTTTTCAGGTAAAGTTGAGATCCTGGAGAAAATTTTTAGTAGATTTGGTATATAATACCATTTATGTTTAAGGAGTATTTATGATTGTCCCGGTAATTCTGGCCGGCGGGTCAGGCACACGGTTATGGCCGCTTTCCAGAGAGTTATATCCCAAACAACTGATTAATATATATAATAAAAACACTATGCTGCAGAATACGCTTTTGCGGCTTAAAAATATTGATGATATGATGGCCCCTGTGGTGGTATGCAATGAGGCCCATCGGTTTATGACAGCCGAACAATTACAAGAGGCAGAGATTGTACCCCATTCCATTATTTTGGAACCTGTGGGGAGAAATACAGCCCCTGCCATTGCCCTGGCTGCCATAAAACTGCTTGAAAAAGAAGATGATCCGGTCATGTTAGTTTTACCGGCCGATCACGTGATTGAAAATATCTCTCATTTCCATAAAAAAATATCCCAGGGTAACGATTTAGCAGAGAAAGGATTTTTAATCACCTTTGGGATTGTCCCGGCCTCCCCTGAAACCGGATACGGATATATTAAAAAAGGTTCTAAAATTAATAATTTATCCAATGTTTGTAAAATTGAGTGCTTTGTTGAAAAGCCGGATCAAGAACGTGCAAGAGATTATGTCTTGTCAAATGAATACTGCTGGAATTCTGGTATGTTTATGTTCAAGGCTTCTGCCATTATTAATGAGCTGGAACAATATGCACCGGACATGCTTGCCCGCTGTCAACAAGTCATTGAGTCGGGGGCACAGGATCTTGATTTTTTAAGAATTGACAGAAAACTTTTTGGAAAGGTGCCCGCAGATTCCATTGATTATGCCGTTATGGAAAAAACCGATAAGGGAATTATGATTTCCCTGGATGCTGGTTGGAATGATCTGGGGTCCTTTGATGCACTATGGCAGACCGGTGACAAGGATAAGGATCATAATGTGTTTAAAGGGGATGTTCTGACCCGGGATGTCAACAATTCTTATATCCATGCACAAAGCCGTCTTGTGGCAGCTGTGGGCCTTGAAAAATTTGTCGTTGTTGAAACCGGTGATGCCGTCCTGGTTTCTCCCCGGGATAGAGTTCATGATGTCAAAAAAATTGTTCTTCAGCTGAAAGCAGATAAAAGAAAAGAATCCATCAGCCACAAAAGGGTTTACCGCCCCTGGGGTAATTATGAGACCATCGATTCTTCCCATCGGTATCTGGTAAAGCGTATTACAGTCAAACCCTGCGCTAAACTTTCTTTACAAAAACATTACCACCGCGCAGAACATTGGGTCGTTGTATCGGGTACCGCATTGGTAACAAAGGGTGATGAGCAAATCTTGCTCCAGGAAAACGAATCCACCTATATACCCCTTGGCACGGTACACCGATTGGAAAACCCCGGAACTATTCCCCTGGAATTAATTGAGGTGCGGTCCGGTTCCTATTTGGGGGAAGATGATATTGTCCGGTTTGATGATGTATATGATATCGGAAAGGATACGCCCTAGGTCTTTCTTATAAATAAAAGTATTGCAAATCATTCAAAAATATTTAAGATTATTTAGTTAATGGATATGCGTATACAGAAATTGGAATGTCAAGATTAAATATGGAGCTAGTATATGAGTGATGAACTTTCTGAAAACGTGAAAGGTAAATTTCTCCTGGCAATGCCGGGACTTCCCGATCCCAATTTTTCCCAGACGGTGACCTGCATGTGTGAACACAACGAATCTGGTGCTTTGGGATTTGTTGTTAATAAAGTTCATCCTCTGCTTACCGGTAGGGAATTGTTTGAAGATCTGAATATTAAATGCAATGCAAGTGTAGATAAGTTGGATATCTATCTTGGAGGACCAGTTCAGCCAAGCGGCGTTTTTGTGCTTCATGGACCCCCCTTTACCTGGAATGAAAGCCTCCAGGTTACAGATTGGCTTTATCTGAGTAATTCCAGGGATATTATAGAAGCTATTGCTGTCCAGGAAGGGCCCGATTCTTTTATGGTTATACTGGGATGTGCTGGCTGGGGACCTCTACAGCTTGAAAATGAACTCCATGATAGTGCCTGGCTTACCTGTGACCTATCAAATGACCTCTTGTTCTCAACCGGCCCGGATGTCAAATATGAAAAAGCAATGATGCTGATTTATTGATCTTAGACAATAGCTGATTAAATACTACTCGATTATGACAATACACACACAGGCTTTAGAGACTATCGACTCCATTATTAACCAGATTTTCTCTGTTATTGATATGATGGAAGAAATTTCCCCCGGGGATAATAATTGGCTGGCATCCTATAAAAAAAATTGTTCCCGGATTCCTGACCATATTCGGTCAGGTCTTATCAAAATTGCCGTAGTCGGAGTGATTAAATCCGGGAAAAGTACCTTCATAAATTCACTGGCTGGTAAAGAATTGGTAAAAAGGGGGGCGGGAGTTGTGACCTCCATTACCACAAGGATTCGGAAGGGTAAAAAAAATAAAGCTGTCCTGGTGCTGAAATCTTGGGATGATATTAACAATGTTATTAAAAAGACATTGGATATGTTTCCAGATGATAAACAGGGGAGCTGTGGCATTAACACATTTGATTTGAGACGCAAAAAAGATCGAGTGTATCTGGCCCGGGTATATGACAAGCTTGTAAAAGATTTTCCTGTAACAACTTCAGGCATAAGACCTGAAATCCTTCTAATCGGAAATGCCCTTGAAGGATATGAGACATGTAAGGATATAGTCGGGGCGGATCAGGCAAATATTTTATTTTCATCCAAATCTTTTGAAAAACACAAATCGTTCACATCTGATCCGGCCCTGGCTTTTTATGTTAAAGATGTCTGTCTTGATGTTTTTGGCAAAGCCATTGATCCGAACATTGAGATTGCTGATTGTCAGGGAGCCGACTCAATAGATCCAGCTCAGTTGAGTCAGGTTATTAAATATATCGAATCTGCCAATCTTATAGTTTATTGCATCAGTTCCAGGATTGGCCTTAGACAATCGGATATATATTTTTTAAAAATTATCAAACGGATGGGGTTAATTGAAAATATATTATTTGTGAATAATTGCGATTTAACTGAACATGAGAATCTCGCAGATCTTATGCATATTGAATCAAAAATTTTCAAGGAACTTACATTTTTAACCCCAAACCCCAGGTTGTATTCATTTTCAGCCTTATACAAGTTTTTTTATATGGTTGGGTCTGGCTTATCCAAAAAAAACGCCAAACGATTAAAATTATGGCAAGAAGATGGGAAAATGATTAAGTATTGCAATGATAATTGCAATACTTTTCATCAAATGCTGGATACCCTTTTGGAAAAAAACCATTATGATCTGCTTTTATCCAATCATTTGGAAAGAATCCGGATTATGGCTGATGTAATGGATAAAAAGGCTGATATTTTTTATGATTTTCTTTGTGCTGATCTGGATGGAGAAAAAAAAGCTAAAGGGCAATTAAAGGAAATTAGTGCAAATGCATCTCGGCTTAAGTCCATTGTGGATAATTCAATAGAAGGGGCTGTATCTGGACTGATAAAAGAGATCCAATTAAATTTGAAAAAAGCTTTTGCCCGGGATTCAATTAACATCAGCAAACAGGTGCGTAAATTTATACGACAAACTTCCATTGATGTGGCCCCTTATCGGTCCCAGATCAAAGAAACGGGTTTTAAACAAATATTGTATTTGATGTTCCAGGATTTTAAACGCAAAATTGATCTGTTTGCTCTGGAGCAGATTGTCCCGGAACTCAAAAAGCTGATTGAAATTCAGGAAAACAAGATAGCAGTTTATTTCCAATCCCTTCTCAATTCTTACCAGATTGATTTTTTGCAATTGAGTACTCATATGGGACGGGAAACAAAATTATTTTCTGAGCAATTAATAAAAAAAGATCCAGGATCCGTGAATGTGGTAGATATCCAGGTAATTAAAAAAATTTTAGGACTGAAGCTGCCTGAAACTATCTTTACGGCACGATATACCACAAAAATGCGAGCCAATGCCTTAACAGGCCTGGGCCTTCAATCTATTATTCAGCTTGTTTCCTCCCTGGTGGACAAGCATATCCGTTTTTCCTTTACGCCGGGATTTGACAGGGCTGCTTTAAAAATCAAAAAAGAAAGTCTTGCATCCATTCAATATCAGATCAACTTGTATCATGATAGGTTGAATACCCTTTATTTTACGCCTTTGATCCAGGCTGTCACCAGAGACTTCAAGGAAAAAATTCATCAGCGGTTCGCCTTATATGAATCTTTAAATGATGAGATGGAAATACTTTTTTCCTTGAAACAAAGTGAAAAAGTTATCCAACAAGAAAAAATTTGCAGCATAAAAAATAAAATTAATGCCATCACCAATGGACTGGATAGTGTTTTGTCGATTTCCAATCCATAGGTGCTTAAAAAACTATTGAGTTTTTAGTCAGCTATGATATGTGAATACTATTATTTCCCTTTGATATTAATTGCAGATTTATCCTTTTTGGGGATGAATAATGAAACGATTTGGGATTGAACATATCTCCAGTAAAAAGATGGATGCCCATTATCTTTTTCTTATGCGGCTTCATTTGTTGATAGTGATGGCAAAAGCCAGGCTTAAAGGGTACCCGCTAGGGTGTTTTAGAAAAGAGGCTGTTTTAGAAAATGCAATCAATATTGCTAAAATCGTCCCGCATTTAAACGTTTCTTTTCTTGAATTGAATACCTCTTCTTATCTTTTCAAAGAACGTGTTCAATTATTGAGTATAATGGCCAGGCAAATAGTTGGTGCCGACTATTCCTTGGGCAGTCATCGCCGACAAGCTATTATCGAGAATATTGAGATTATCATTCAAATGGCGTTTCCCAGGCAAAAATTATCTTTATTCCATGATGTGCTGATGGTAGCCTGATACCCCTTGTTTTTTACGGAGGTAAAATTATTAAGAAGGTTAAAATTTTGGTTGTTGATGATGATTCCGGGATTCGTGATCTGACGGTAAATGCTTTGACCTATTGTGTGGACCGCAAAGTTTTGTCTTTTGAAAACGGTCAATTTGCATGGCAGTATTTACAGGATGGTGGGGATGCGGACATCGTGATTTGTGATGTCGATATGCCGGTGATGAGCGGGTTTGAACTAATGACAAAGGTAAAACAAAAAAACCCGGAAAAAATTTTTATTATCATGTCTGGTGAGGATGCCAATGAAAAAAAAGCCGAGCTTGCCGGAGCAAATGCTTTTTTAGGAAAACCATTTTCCATAAATGATTTATTTAATCTTGTACAATACTATATCGTTGATTGATCTTTTTTATCTCTTTTTAATGGTTGGCAAGACCAAATCGGACAATTGACTTGGTTTAAAGGGTAGTTGTTGAAATAACTTTCGTTCAAGATGCAAGGTGGCCTCCCACATACTTTGAATCCGGTGTTTGAATTCCGGTTTGGTACCATACTTGACCCTGATATATTCTAATCGTTTTTCCAGGGAAACTACCTGGGTATGCAAGACTCTTTTATCTGCATAATTTACAATTTCCTGTTCTGATATCGGGCTGCCATCTGTGTAGATGTCAAGGGTGACATGCTGGCGGATAATATTTCCAATTTCAGGATACCCCATGGCTTTTAAGAGTAGGCCACCTGTATCGGAGTGGATCTCTCCTGTGCTAAAACTTCTTGTTTTGGTGATATCATGGAGAAGGGCAGCAGAGCAAACAGCCTGTATATTGATGTCAGGGAATTTTTTTCCCAGAAATCGACAAAGGCATAATGCCACATTGCTGACTATTATTGAATGATCGATGATGTGATCCATCATATTCATTTTATGTATAAGGCGGAAGCATTCTTCTTTTGTTGGTGTATTCAATAGACGTTATATCCCCATGGGTTAAATTTAAAATAGTGTTAAAATTATACCCTTTACTGTTATTATTAAAAAGCAATTTTTAAAATAGCCGGGATTGCATATGTTAAAAAAAATTATCTCAGGTGGACAGACAGGAGCTGATCGCGCAGCAATTGATCTTGCTATCAAATTAAATATTGCCCATGGAGGTTGGATTCCTAAAGGAAGAAAAACAGAAGCAGGACCATTGCCCCTGAAATATCGGCTAAAGGAAATGGATACCACAGATTACCCAAATAGGACAAAGCTTAATATCATTGATTCCCACGGCACTGTTATCCTGGCAAGGGGAAAACTTTCCGGTGGATCCGAGTTAACAAGAGTATTTGCAAAGGTGGCGGGAAAACCCAATTGCCATATTGATCTTGCCAATAATAATTATTTTGAAGCCGCTGTTATCTTGCAGTCTTTTATCCTGGAAAACCGGATCCAGATTTTAAATGTGGCAGGGCCCAGGGCCAGTCATGATCCGCAAATTTATTTTGATGTAAAATCCATTCTTGAAGCAATGCTTTATATGATGTTTCTCGGTTCTACAGAAGAAGAAAAGATAAAAGCCCTTGTTCCGGAAGATCCGATAAAGGTGGATTTCCCCAAAATAAAAGAACAGGCTATTGAGCTTGTAGCAAAAGAGCTTCCCCTTAAAACAAAAATATTTATTGCCGGACTGGATGAAATAAAGATTCAATATCTTTATTTTGGATTGCTGGATTATCTAAAGAAGCGAATCGGGCTTTCTACAGGAAATAAAGCGTTGTTTACCCACCTGCGCCGGGGAAGAAATCCCATAACTTTTACCATCGAAGACGGGGTGATGGAGATTGTCAAAGCATTGAAACAATATTTAGAAACCTGTTATAGTCTTAAGGTTATCAAATGATTCCCCTTCGTGACACCCAACCATCTAATCGTATTCCCATTACTACCTATGTCATTATAGGGCTCAATCTTTTGGTGTTTTTATTTCAACTTAAATTGGGCTTAGGCAATAAAGCTGTTTTTTATCTTTATGGGCTGGTACCAGGTAAATATACGGTTTGGGATATGTCCCAGCATTTTTCTTTAGGAGATAAGATTTTTTCCTGGTTTTCGTATATGTTTTTCCATGGCGGTTTCTGGCATATCTTAGGAAATATGTGGTTTTTATATATTTTTGGAGATAATATTGAGGCCCACTTCGGGTCTGTCCGATTTTTTTGGTTCTATATTCTCAGTGGCCTTATTTCTGGAGCTTTTTATTTTCTTTTAAACCCAACCTCCCTTGTACCCACGATTGGGGCAAGCGGGGCTATTGCCGGAGTCATGGGAGCATATTTTTTCTTATACCCAAGATCTAAAATCCTCACATTGATTCCCATTATTATCATTCCCTGGCTTATTGAAATCCCTGCCTTTATTTTTCTTGGATTCTGGTTTTTGATCCAGTTTTTTAATGCCACAGGTGGTGGTTCTGGTCTGGGAATTGCCTGGTGGGCTCATGTTGGTGGGTTTATTGCCGGTATCGGCCTGGTAAAACTAAATCAGTTGTTGCCCGAAACAGGCACCCATGGGAAATTTAATAAATTTATTCGAAAAAGGCATACGCCTAAATTTCAGGTTATTGTGACCCGGTCCCATGATCTTTCCCTGGATCTTTACGGCCAAATGCAAGTCTCTTCCCTGGAAGCTGTGACCGGCACTAAAAAAATAGTGAGCATTCCCTGGGGATTTTATAAACCTTTGTATAAGGTGAATATTCCGCCTGGTGTTAAAGAAGGGACACGTTTGCGTCTGGGCGGTATGGGAAGAACCAGTCCTGATCATAAAAGAGGAGATCTGTTTTTAACCATTCAGATTAAAAATGCAATTTAAATCTTTGATACGATATATAGGTTTATCGATTCTGGTTCTGGCAGTAATTTTACAGGCATTATTTCTTGCCTTGCCGACCATTGTTGAAACCTTGATTCAAAAACATTTGTCCCGGGAACTGCCAGGGGGTATGATTATTTTTGACCCGGAATTTACCCTGGAAAAAATTGGAATTGGTCATACTCTTGTGAGCCATATCAAAATAGGCCAGGGTCTTTTTGTGGAACTTATGGATCTTCAATATCACCTTGAAGATTTAAAGACTTTTAAGCTTGAAAAAATAACGATCACAGGATTGACTATTCATGCCCGGCTTGATTCAGATAATCAATTGCATTTCAATGGGTTAACTTTTCCGGATAAAATTAAGGATGACCCTGGTGATTCCAATCCTTTCGATGTGGATTTTTTTACTAAATTTTTACCCAAACAAGTGGTGATTAAAGATGCAAGCTTGTCTATTAAAACCCCAGAGCAAGATTTTTTATTGCCCTTTGAGGTGTTGGCTTTTCTGGATGGCCGGAAAAATAAGGTCGTTGTGAATACAAGTTTTTATCCCTTTGGTCAAACCGTTAAAGCCGTTATTTCCTGTGACTTTAACTCTGGTATTGAGTTTGCAAAAGTTGAAGCCAAATCCTTTCATCCAGAGGTATTATCCTTATTTTTACCAAAAACTGCCGATATTAAGTTTTCAGGCCCCGTAAATATTGATATCTTAAAAACTTTCGATAGTGACTTGCAATTGTCCCTGTCCCAATTGAAGTTGGATCTTTTTAACCTTTCCAAGGTAAAAATTGAAAATTTTATGGCCCGGGTGGGGATAAAAGAAGGTAAGATTGCGGCGAAGGGAGGGTTTGATTTATCCGGTTCCCCTGTTCCGGCCATGGGAGTTATTTTTGATTTTAAATTCCATGAAAAAACTGATTTACTTCCGTTTTTTAACCTGACACTAAAAAACAGGAAAGTAAATTCAATTACCCTGGATAGTCAACCCTACGAAATTATTCTTAATAATCCTGATTTTTTATTTTCATTAAAAGGGGATTGGGACCACCAGGATGGACAATTTTTATTTGATTGTAAAAATTTTAAAGCAAACCATGACAAGAGGAGGCTTTTTGTTAAAAATTTCATGCTCAAATCGAAAATTACAGGAGATTTTTCAGATAACGGAAACGGATTTAATTTTGATATTCAATCAAAGTTGTCCCAGGTAAAATTTTTATCAAAATCAGGTCAAGCAGAAGTTATGGCAGTCAATATGACAGGGAAAATGGATGTATCAAAACAATTTGATTCCGTGATTCAAATGGATACCAGGATAAAAAATGGAAAAATTAAAGTCCCGAAATTAAAGATGGCAGCTTCTGGGATTAATGCCAGACTTCCTTTGGAATTTCCGTTTAAAAAGCCAACAAAAAAGGGATCCTTTTTTGTTCAAGAAATTGCCTACGACAATAAACTTACTGCCAGCCTCAAGGCAAATATCACCCAGGATGAGTCTTTCGGGGTAAAGATAGGAGGCCAGATGGCCATTGCAGACCTGAATGGCTTTAATCTCAAGTTTGAAGGGAAAGCAGGCGGGGGCAGATTTTTCCATGCCAGGATCGATTATATTACAGAACTATTCTTGCTGAAGCCTGCCCATCTGGAGAAAATAATGTCAGGCTTATCTTTGTCTTCTGATTCGATGGTTCCTTTCTCATCAAAGGGAACCATCGAATATAAATATCCTGATATCAAGGCCAGAGCTTCGGTCATAATTGATGGGGGGCATCTTTTTTTTCCGGACATAGATATAGGTTTTAGTGGTATTGCAGGTACCTTCAATTTTAACGATCTATTGGTGCCCGAATCTTTACCCGGTCAGATTCTGACCATTGACAAGATCCAGGCTAGGCAATTGATTTTTGATAAATTAAAACTGCAATTTAGTATTGAAGATGGAAAATCCATCAATTTTGAAAATCTTCGATTTAATTGGTGTAATGGGATAGTTTCAACGGAATCTGTCCGTCTGTCTGTCACAATAAAAGATCACTCCCTTTCATTGATCCTTTATTGTGACAGGCTTGAATTATCTAGTTTATTAAAACAGATGGGAGCTTTTCATGCAGAAGGTGAAGGTGCTTTAAGTGGAAGAATACCTATAATCTATTCCAATGGTAATATTTCTTTTAACAATGGTTTTTTGTTTTCCACGCCTGGAAAAGGAGGCAGGGTCGTGATTGAAAATACCCAAAGTTTGACTGCCGGCATTCCCATGGATACCCCGCAATTTGTTCAATTGGACCTGGCCCGGGAGGCTTTAAAAGATTTTGACTACAAATGGGCCAAGCTTGAACTTAATACATTTGAGGATACCTTGTACGTGAATATGGAATTGGATGGAAAACCGGCAAAGCTTTTGCCATTTAAATATCAAAAAAATAAGGGGTCCCTTATTCGGGTGGATGCAAAAAGTCCCGGTTCTATCTTCCAGGGAATAAAAATGAATGTGAATATAAAACTTCCCTTTAATCAGGTCTTAAAATTTACTGATAAAATAAATAGAAAATTTAATTAAGGAGGAGCTATGACACAACGATTATCTTTTATCACCATGTTTCTTGTTTGGCTTATCCTGGCAGGTTGTCAGGTAGAGGTTAAGCCTGTTGAAATTAAACCCATTCATATTACCATCGATGTTAATATAAAAGTAGATCGGGCCCTGGATAATTTTTTTAATGATATCGATGCAGCTGAAGACAAAATAAAAAAAGAGGAGGAGAAAAAATGAAATATAAAAATATAATTATTGTAAATTTAATGGTTGTTCTCGGTTTACTGATGTTTGCTGGAATTTCTATAGCCCAGGGTATTAAAGATCGGATGAAACAACGCCTGCCTGTCATCGTTGAGTTAAAAACCAAGGGTATTGTGGGCGAAAATAATTCAGGATATCTTGCCTTTGTTACTGGACAAAAAAGTCATGAACAAATTATTGCCAGTGAAAATAAAGATAGGAAAACCATCTATAGCCATATAGCAAAACAGCAGAACACCTCTTTGAGATTAGTCGAAAAACGGCGTGCCTTGATCCTTGCCGAGCGGGCAATGCCGGGGGAATTTATCCAGAAGGCCGACGGGGCCTGGATAAAAAAAAAATGAAATGAAATTATATATTGACAGAATTTGGCCAACAGGATAGGTAGGAAACTCAATTCAGATTGAAGTCTGAAAATAATTCAAAAAATACAATTCAGATTGAAATCTGAGAAGATCTTAAAAAAAATAAATCATAGATAGAATTCTTATTTTACCCCCGTATTATCGGGGACATAATTTGTAATAATAAAAACCACGAAGGTTAATATGGACAATTTTGTCTTAATCTTTGTGGTTTTTTTATTTATAAGGAAAATAAAATGAAACTTAAGATGATAAGCACAATAATATTGGCAGTAAGCTTGGTTTTTCTTTTTGGAAATAATTGTTTTGCCCACTACGGGATGGTGATTCCTTCGGATACTATGATAATGCAAAACGAAAACCGGGAAATAAAACTGGATCTTTCTTTTTCTCATCCCTTTGAACTTGAGGGTATGGAATTGATTAAGCCCAAGGCTTTTTTTGTGGTTAAAAATAAAAATAGGCAGGTGCTTTTAGATGGGCTTACACCCGCAACTATCATGGATAATCCAGCCTGGACAACAAAATTTTTTGTTAAAAATCCTGGGGCCTATACCTTTATTATGGAACCTGCTCCCTATTGGGAACCTGCCGAAGACATATATATTATTCATTATACGAAAACAGTTGTGGCAGCCTTTGGTGATGATACCGGATGGGATGAAGAACTGGGATTAAAAACTGAGATTATTCCCCTTGCCCGACCATTTGGATTGTATGCCGGAAATTTATTTCAGGGTGTTGTAAAAATGGATGGAAAACCGGTTCCCCATGCCCAGGTTGCAATAGTCTTTTATAATCAGGATAAAAAAGTTGTTGCCCCGACAGACTATATGAGTACGCAAAAAATTACGGCGGATCAAAACGGAGTATTCTCCTATTGTGTCCCTGCTCCAGGCTGGTGGGGTTTTAAGGCTTTTAATGTATCTGATAAAAAAATGATGCATAATGGTGAAGTAAAGCAGATAGCCCTCGGAGCAATTTTATGGATAAAATTTGAAGTTTGGCCGGAAAAATAAAATTATGCATATTTCTGAAGGGATTTTGTCTGGTCCAGTAATGGCAGCCGGAGCTGTGGTTAGTCTTATTGGTATAACCGCTGGGTTAAAAAAAAATAATTATGATCAGATGGTTCATGTGGCAATTTTGGCATCTGTCTTTTTTGTTGCATCATTAATTCATGTCAATATAGGCCCTGTGAGTGTGCATTTAATTTTAAATGGTTTGGTGGGGTTACTTTTAGGAATTGCAGCCTTTCCAGCCATTTTGACCGCTCTGGTGTTGCAGTCCTTGTTCTTCCAATATGGAGGGTTAACTGCCTTGGGAGTCAATACCGTGGTTATGGCCGTGCCTGCTGTGCTTGTACACTATTTTTTTTTGCCACTCCTGGGTAGAACTTCACGACTAACTTTTGTTGCTGGGTTTTTAGCCGGTTTTGTTTCGATTGGATTATCTTCCTTGCTGCTGGGAGTAGCACTCTGGCTTACCAACGAAGACTTTTTTAAAATCAGTGTTGCCATTATTCTTGCCCATGTGCCATTGATGATAATTGAGGGAATTATAACCGGATTTTGTGTTTCTTTTCTTTTGGAAGTATATCCGGAAATAATACCCCATAAAAAAAAATGATAAAAAAATGATAAAAAAAATATTTTTTATAGTTGTAGGCTTAATTATGTCAACCACGACTGTCTTTGCTCACAAGGTAATCGTTTTTGCATGGGTGGAAGACGGGCGTATTCATGTACAAGGCAGTTTTGGGTCTAACCGGCCGATTAAAAATTGTGTGATCCAGGTGAAGCGTCCCGGAGGAATTTTAATTCACCAGGCCATTACCGATATCAAGGGTTTGTGTTCCTTTGATCTTCCGGATCACTTGGAATCTGATCTGATTGTAGAATTGAACGCCGGCCCCGGACATTTAGGTCAGTGGACTATTCCTAAAGATGAACTTATTTACGAAGTCAGTCCTGAAATTTTAGAAAAAAAAATGATCGAAAAACAAGCTCTTGAAAAAAGTCCTTCCCCAACAAGGATAGCTACAGGAATTGCCTTGATATTTGGATTGGCATTTGTGGTTGCACGGGTTAAGAAAACAAAATGCTTGAAAACGTCATAATTGGTGGTAACTCACCCATTCACAGCTTGAACCCGAAGATTAGAATATTGTTTTCTTTTTTTTTATCCATTGCAGCGACATTGTGTGACAATCTTATTGTTGCCCTGGGGTATTTATTGATTTCATTGAGTTTAATCGGGTTTACACGCTTGCCAATTAAAGTGCTTTTAAGAAGACTCAAACCTCTGTTTTGGTGTCTTCTTACGATCTGGGTTTTTGTTCCTCTAACATTTAAAGGGAATATTATTTTTCAATATGGTTTATTTTCTGCTTCTTACCAGGGGATCTTGCTCAGTTGTAAAATTACTTTTAAATCCCTTGCGCTTTTATTGATGTTTATTTCATTGATTGCCACCATGCCCATAGCCTCACTTGGGGCTGGGCTTCACCAGCTTAAAGTACCGGATAAACTGGTGTTTTTACTTCTTATGACCTATCGGTATATTGCTGTTATTCAAGGTGAATATATGCGCTTGTTGAGGGCGGCAAAGTTCAGGGGGTTTAAACCTGGAACTAATTTGCATTCTTATAAAATCTATGCCTTTCTATCGGGTATGCTCTTTGTCAGAGCCTCTTTTCGGGCTAAGCGAGTTTATCAGGCCATGTGTTGTCGTGGCTTTAAGCAAAAGTTTCACACCCTTGATATTTACCCTCCCAGTAAATTAAATTATGTATTTTCATTCTTAATGATATTGGTAATTTTAGGACTTGTCATAATTGAACAAATCTGGATATAATGATGAACAATATACCCACAAATACTCAAATGGATCGGAAAAATTCACCAGGTTGTCCCAGTATTATAAAGCTTACAAATATTTCATTTTCATATCCCGGCTCCGAAAACAGGGTGTTGGATTGTCTTAATTTGAATATAAGGGCCGGAGATCAGATTGGGATGATTGCACCCAATGGTAGCGGCAAAACAACATTGCTGCATACCATTATGGGGCTTTGTAAACCTGACAAGGGATCTATTGAAGTGTTGGGAAGTCCCATGGAAACTCAAAAGGATTTTACTCGTATCCGTTCTGAAGTGGGACTTTTATTCCAGGACTCAGATGATCAATTGTTTTGTCCTAGGGTTTTGGATGATGTGGCTTTCGGGCCATTAAATATAGGGTTTTCACAGCAGCAAGCCATTGAAATTTCTTTAAATATTCTTGAAAAACTTGGTATTAAAGAGTTAGAAAAGAGCGTGACCCATAGGTTGAGCGGGGGACAAAAGAGATTGGTAGCTCTGGCATCCGTTCTATCTATGTCCCCTAAAATTTTACTGCTGGACGAACCTACTACAGGTCTTGATAAGACGGTTAAACAAAAATTAATCCATATTTTGAATCATTTGAATATTACCTATCTTGTGATTTCCCATGAATTTGATTTTCTCAAGGCTGTGACTAACAAAATTTATTCCATGGATAAAGGCAGGGTTTTAACGGATGAATACAATTTATAAACATATTATAAGTATGGAAAACATATCCATAAATAGGTCCGACAAATTATAGTTCATACAAATTAAAAACCACCTTCCAATGAAGGTGGTTTTTAATTTGCTTATAAAGGTAAAATTATCTTTTTAAAAAGAGGTTATGCTCCCGCCATGAGGACGGTTAATTCTTTTTGGATACAAAAATAAATATCTTCATCACTGCCGTATACATCAATGACATCTTTGTGATCAAGCAGTTTTTCAACAATAAAAGCCGTCAAATAAAGACTGGCTATATTGGGATTGGAAACAAGGCTTCTAAAAGGAGCCACCATATAATCGATATCAAAATCCTCTGCTTTGCACAAGGTATCTAAGCACCGGGCAATCTGATTTTCTATGCTAGATTTGCTGACAGTTTCAACCAGCCCTGATTCAATGAGTTTCATTGATACTTTACTGCTGAATGTATCAATGTTATCCCGAATGGAGTTGATGGTTTTGATTCTTTCCCGTTCTTTTGAGGATTCGATTTTAGAAAGAAGCTTGGCTTCTCTGTTTCCTGTATAAAAATTTTTGGCCATGATTTATCCTTAAAGTAACAAAAAAAAATTATTAAACGTTAAGGGATCAGTATAATATAGAAACAGGAAGATTTTCAAGTAAAAAAACTAAAAGTCCTGGATAATTATTTGTACCGTATTGGGTTTGAATTTATTAATTTTAAGCTTAAATACAATGTTATCATAATGTTCCGGCAGATTTTTTGTATCACCAATATTAAAATGTAAAGCTTCAACACAATATTGTGAAGGGCAGATAGAACTTTGTAATATCATTTTTCGGTGGAGGTTGCCGATGATATAAGAAGAAACGACTTTAAGGTTTTCACAGAGAAAAATCGGTTCTGGATTTTCCATGCCAAAGGGTCTTAATCTGTTGATTGCCTTGGCAAGGTCAAAGGTGATATCTTCAAAATTTAATTTTGCATCAATGGTAAAGGTTTTTAAAAAATCAACCTCGGTATATTGTTTTTTCAAGTGGGCGGTGATACCAGCTTTAAGCTGGTCAAAATTTTCTTTTTTCAGGGCAAGCCCTGCTGCCATGGTATGCCCTCCGAATCTTTCGAGTAAATGGGCATTTTCCACAAGGGCCTGGTGAATATTAATATTATTAATGCTTCTACAGGACCCAATAGCCAACTCATCTGAATGGGATAATAAAATAACCGGGCAGACATATTTTCTGGCGAGTCTGGATGCTGCAATGCCTAAAACCGATGGATTCCATCTGGAATCGCATAATATCAGCAGATTGTGGTCTAGAAGAGAAGGATCCCGTGAAATGCGGTGTTCAATATTTAATACAATCTCTTTTTCAATTTGTTGCCGTTTCAGGTTGAGTTCATCCAAGAGGGTGGCAGTCGTTTCAGCATCATAGAGATTGCCGGAGGTTAAATGGCTGACACAAATTCTGCCGTGGGATATTCTGCCGGCAGCATTTATTCTGGGAACCAGTTTAAAGGAGATATCATCGGAATCCATCTGTTTATGATCAATTCTACAGGCCTTTGCCAGGGAAAGGATGCCCGGTCTTTTTCCCAATCGCATCTGCTTTAATCCAGTCATGCATAATACCCGGTTATCACCTATTAAGGGAACCATATCTCCGATGGTTCCCAGGGCAAAAAGATCAAGATATCTTAAAAGGCTGGGCTCATCAATTTCTTTCCAGACATCTTTGTCACGAAAATATTTTCTCAGGGCCATGACCAGGTAAAAGGCGACTCCTACACCGGCCAGGTAGTCAAGTCCCGAAGGACAATCGGATCTTTTGGGATTGATTACCGCCAGGGCTTGTGGAAGAGTTTCTCCCGGTTCATGGTGATCGGTTATAATGACATCAATATCTTCAAGAAGGGCAGTTTTAACGGCTTCTATTGAGCTAACTCCGCAATCCACCGTTATAATTAAATCTATGGACATTTGAACGGCCGTGTCAATATGCGGCGGATGAAGACTGTAGCCCTCTTTTATTCTATGGGGAATATACCAGGTCACATCGGCATCAATATGGGTGAAAAAATCATCTAAAAGCGAGGTGGCTGTCACTCCATCTGCATCAAAATCCCCAAAAATCAAAATTTTTTCTTTGTTGGAAACGGCTGTGTGAATTCTTTTAACTGCCTTATTCATATCCATAAGGCTAAAAGGGTTTTTTAATTGTTCGAAGGTGGGATCCAAAAAAAAATTGGCAGCCTCAAGGGTTTGAATCCCTCTGCTATAAAGCAGGGACGCAACTATGGGATGACAGTTAATCTCTTTTGAAAGTTTTTCAACCTGTTCAGGATCTGATTCGGCATATGTGAATTTAGTTTCCATTGAATAAGTCAGATTATATATCGACTATGGTTGCTAAAGTCAAATAGTATGAAAAACTATTCTGTTTATAATTGAAATTATAATCTAAATTTTTGAACTGTTTTTCATGGAAAATGTACCTTATTAAAAATAATATGGGTAGAATAAAAAATTTGTTTGAGGAATGAAGACTAATAATGGTATATAGGTAAATTTTAAATTATATTGGATTGTAGATGAAGACAGTACTCAAGGAATATATGGTTGATAAAACTAGGATCGGTTTTATTAAATTCATTTTTGAAGCCCATGATGGCATTGCAGTGGCTACCACGCTGGATTCGAAAACAGGCCATATCAGACTTGCCATTGCACCACAGCGAACAGAATCAGCATTCAAAATTATTGAAGATCTGAAAAAGGATTTTTTGTTTAATGAGTTATAAAAAGTATGCCTATATTAATACCATTGGCTGTCAGATGAATGTTTATGATTCTGAAAAGCTTGCCGGTATTTTAAAATCCCGCGGATTTGAAATAACCGATGGGATGGATAAGGCAGATATTGTAGTTTGCAACACTTGTTCCATTCGTCATAAGGCCGAAGAAAAGGCCTTTAGTTTTCTTGGCAGATTTGCCAGAGAAAAGAAAAAACGACCTGATTTGATAACGGTTATGGCCGGCTGCGTAGCCCAACAGGAAGGTGAAAAAGCCTTTGTTCGAGTTCCTCATCTGGATATAGTCTTGGGGACCCAGGCGTTTTCCAGGTTTGGACAACATCTGGATGCCTTAGAATCAGGCAAAAAGCAGATTGTGGATATTGGGGAATCCCATATAATCTTTGAAGCCATGCCAGATGAAGCAGGCTTTGATGAGAACAAGATTTCAAAATTTATTACTATCATGCAAGGGTGTGATAATTATTGTACCTATTGTGTGGTGCCCTACGTCCGTGGACGGGAAAGAAGCCGGAATCATGATGCCATTGTAGATGAAATTAAAATCCTTGCCAAAAATGGTATCCGGGAAATTACTTTGCTGGGGCAGAATGTGAATAGTTATGGGATCAAAGAAGAGGGAATATCTTTTCCCCAACTATTGAAAAAGGTCAGTGAAGTGGAAGGTATTGCCAGGATTCGTTTTGCCACCTCCCACCCCAAGGATCTGTCCATGGAATTGATTCATGCTATCCGGGATATTGATAAAGTGTGTAAGCACCTTCATTTACCTGTACAATCCGGTTCCAATAAAATTTTAAAAAAAATGAATAGGGGCTATACAAGGCAAACTTATATTGAACGGATTAAGGCCTTGAAAAAAGCCTGTCCTGATATCGGTTTGTCCACGGACATTATTGTGGGATTTCCTTCGGAGGACACAAAGGATTTCAATGATACAATGGAGCTGCTCAGTGAAGTTGGGTTTGATTCCATCTTTGCCTTTGCTTATTCTGACAGGTCTTCTGCACCGGCAGCAAAATTTGCCGATCAAGTGGATGAAAAGGAAAAAATGAGCCGCCTGAACCAATTGCTGGAATTACAAGATATTTATACGGAAAAGAAAAATAAGGCCCTGGTTGGAAGTAAGCTTGAAGTGCTGGTGGAGGGAGAAAGCCTGAAACAGCGGGACGGGTTCTTAAAAACTTCTGATAAAATGAAGCAAATGACCGGAAGAAGTGCATCCAATAAAATTGTCCATTTTCCTTCGGATACCAGTGCCATTGGTGATCTTATTACCATTCAGATTGAAGAAGCATATCCCCATTCATTATGGGGTTACCCCTTGGGAGTTGAAAAAAATGAAAAATAAGTCGATCAAGATCAGCAGAAATGATAATTGCCCCTGTGGCAGCGGGAAAAAATTTAAAAATTGTTGTAGGAACGAAAAACAAGGAATTGCCATTCGAGACGAATATAAAAATCGGTATAACATCATTTTAAAAACTTCCGAACAAATTGAGGGTATTCAAAAATCCGGTGAGTTGTTGATGTCCATTATGGACGGGGTTGAAAAGATGATAAAACCTGGGTTAAAGACTGATGAGATAAATATCTTTGTCCATGATCAAATAATTAACGCCGGTGCAATTCCAGCCACGTTAAATTATAGGGGCTATCCCAAAAGTGTCTGTGTTTCCATTAATGAGGTTATTTGCCACGGAATTCCCGGGGACAGACTTCTTGCTGATGGAGATATTGTCAATGTAGATATTACTCCTATTCTTAATGGTTATTATGCGGATGCCAGTAAAACTTTTTTTGTTGGAACCCCAGGTCCTGACGCAAAAAAAATTGTTGCCGTGGCTGCCGAATCTTTAAAACGAGGCATTGAGGTGGTGGCCCCCGGAACTACCCTTGGAGATATTGGTCATGCCATCCAGACCTATGCGGAAGGGCAGGGCTGTTCTGTGGTCCGGGAATTTGTGGGACACGGGGTGGGAATTGATTTCCATGAACAACCCCAGGTTCTTCATTTTGGAAACAAGGGTAAAGGAATAGCACTAATGCCTGGAATGGTTTTCACCATTGAGCCCATGATTAATCTGGGTAAGAAAGGACTCCACGTATTGGAAGATCAATGGACAGCTGTGACCAATGATGGATCCTTGTCTGCTCAATTTGAGCAGACTATTCTAGTTACGCAAGAGGGGTATGAAAGTCTGACACCCTATGAACTTTAATAAGTATTTTAGCTATATCTATTCCTATTGTTTTATTGCTTTTGTGGGTATAAGTTCGGCTGTGCTTTTTTGCATAGCTTGTATTATCCGGCTTATAACGGCTCCCTTTGACAGGCGAAGAATTGTTTCCAACCTTTTCTCCGCCTTTTGGGCAAGTCTTTATATCTGGTGTATGCCCCTTTGGTCAGTCCGGGTGATTGACCGAGATAAACTTACCATGAAAAAAAACTATGTCCTGGTTTCCAATCATCAATCCCAGTTAGATATTCTGGTTCTTTATCATCTGTTTTTTCCTTTCAGGTGGGTATCAAAAGCTGCGGTCTTTAAACTACCTTTCATCGGGTGGAATATGTTTTTAAATGGATATATAAAACTTCACCGCCGGGATCATGATAGTATTAAAAGCATGATGCAAACCTGCGAAAACCTGTTGAAAAATAATATTTCCGTATTTTTTTTCCCCGAAGGTACCCGGTCAAAGGATGGTCTTTTACGCCCTTTTAAACCTGGAGCTTTTATTCTTGCTAAAAAAACCCGGGTGCCCATTCTCCCTGTTGTGCTCAATCATACAAAGGATGCCCTGCCCAAACATTCCTTAAGAATCAGGGGCAGGCGATGCATGGAGGTGCAGGTACTGGATGAAATTGCCTTTTCTGAGTTTGAAAACATGGAAGTGGATGATATTGCCCGAATGGTCAGAGATAAGATTGCTTCCCACGTAAAAGAACACCAAGACCAGGAAAATAGTTCTTTGGAATCTTAAAATTTAAATCAATGAAACTAAATATGGTACCTGACTCTTCCTGGCGGGATCTATTAAAAAGGTTTTTGCACAAGCAGATACCAGTTTTTTAGAGTCGAACTTATCGATGATGTGCAAAATAAGATTGTATATAGCTGTTGCAGCCCCTGTACAGATAATCCCGTCATCTTTGGTCATCATTTGTTCGGGTTTGAGTCTTACGTCAGGGTAGGTCTGTTTGAACAGTCTGGCAAACTGCAAGTTGGTGGTGGCTTTTTTCCCATCAAGTAGTCCCATTTCGGCAAGAAGAAATGTACCTGTGCAGTTAACGGTGGATAGCTTTATTAAAACCAGAAAACTCAGAGAAGATATTTAACAAACTATCTTGGAAAGCAAAACCCTATAACGGATTTCATCCCAATGTTTAATTTTCCCCTATGCTCCCAAAAAACGTTTTCCTATCCCCAAAATCCTTCTTTTTTACCTTTTCCGGCTATGCAAATGAAAAATGCCACACAGGTTGAGATCAGCATTTGCCAGGGGAAAGCGATATGTGTTGAGTGGAAATTCTGTAAATAGACAACTGTTAAAAAACCGGAAACTAAAGCTACAATGACAGTCAACTGGTTACCACGCCTGGTGAATATTGCGGTCAAGAAGACCGCTACAAGTCCACTGTATGCATAAACCATAACCAGCAGGGCAAAATCAATTAGTGTTGTTTCAGGGTGTGATTTTTGCCAGAATATGCTATACGATGCAAAACTACCAAGTATTAGACCAAAAACAACTACCATGTAACGACTGATTTTAAGGTAATATTTCTCATCTTTATCTTTAACGATACGTTTGTAAAAATCGTTTATAAATGTTGAAGACATGGCGTTAATCGCAGAGTTAAGACTTGAAAGTCCGGCGGCAAAAAGTCCGGCCATCATCAATCCTGATAAACCTTTCGGAGTTTCCTGAATAATAAAAGTCAGGAATATTTTTCGACTTCCTTCTATTTCATAACCTGGGGGGGGGAGCACCTATTAAATCAGGACGGGAATAAAAAATGAATAATAATAAACCAATGCCCATAAACAGAGCGGTCACCGGCAAACCGACAACAATACCCCAGATAGCTGCCTGGCTTCCTTTGACAGCAGATTTGCAGGTAAGTAAACGCTGTGCTAAATCCTGGTCAGTTCCCCCCTGTGTCAGGATAGATGTCGTCTCAATTAAAAATTAAATTTGGGGCATTGAGGTGATAAATATGGGATATTCTATCCAATTAAAAGAAGCCGTGTTAAAAAAGGTATTACAGGGAAACAAACCCCATTATGAAAT
>JAAELK010000119.1 GCA_024226935.1 Desulfobacteraceae bacterium | reverse complement strand
AGTGCTTGAAAAGCAACAAGAACAATAAGAAGTTTGTATGAAATAGGGGATGACCTGCTTGTCTTCTCAGGAGGCAAGCATAGCCCCCTTATAGGGGGTAAAAGGCAAAACCACCTTCTAAGAAGGTGGATATTTATTTAAATCAATCCTGTGATATCTTTTTTCCCATGAAAATTCTCCACATTATCAGCCAGGCCCCGGATTTTACCGGGAGCGGCAAGTTTATCCAGCAGATCATTGTCCAGGCAAAAGCAACGGGCCATGAAAATTTTCTTGTGGCGGCTGTGCAGCCGGGTTGTGATATCCCTAAGGATTTGATCCCCCGGGATCGTTGCGTTCTGGTAGAGTTTGGAGGAAAGGATCTTGATTTTCCCATTCCCGGTATGAGTGACGCCATGCCCTACGAGAGTGTCATATTTTCAAAAATGTCATCCAGAAAGCTTGCTGCCTATCAAAGGGTGTTCAGGGAAAAAATAGCCCAGGCCCTGGATCGGTTCCGCCCGGATATGATTCATACCCATCATCTCTGGATTGTATCTGCCCTTGCCCGGCAGGCGGCTCCCGATTTGCCCATGGTGACCACCTGCCATGGGACCTGTCTTCGTCAGCATGAGTTTTGCCCGGATATCAGCCGGAACATCAGAAAACCACTTCAAAAAATTGATAGTATCATGGCCCTAAGTCAAAGCCAGAAAATTGAGATCATGGAGCTTTTTTGTCTTAGTTTTGATCCAGGTTCTGGTCATATTCCGGGGCAAGAAAACTTGCAGGGCCAGAGTCCTGACCGTGTTCCTATCATAGCAGGCGGCTATGATCATGCTTTGTTCCGGCAGGGTGACAAGTCCGGGGTGGGCCCTGTGGAGTTGATCTATGCAGGGAAGTTGTGCCGGGCCAAGGGGGTTCCCTGGTTGCTTAAAAGTCTTGAGAAAATAGCAGATATGCCCTTTCTGCTTCATTTGGTTGGTGGTGGGACAGGGGTGGAAAAACAGGTTTGTTTGGATTTGACCGAGGCTTTGGGGGCAAAGGTTATCGTCCATGGTCCCTTGAATCATCGGGATCTGGCAGAGCTTATGGGCAGGTGTCATCTTTTTGTGTTGCCATCTTTTTTTGAAGGGGTGCCCCTGGTTCTCATGGAGGCCCTGGCCTGCGGCTGCCGCCTTTTGGCCACGGATCTGCCGGGGGTACTGGATCTTTTGTCACCGGCGAATGGAAAAATGATTCATTTTTTTGAGTTGCCCCCCTTGAAAAATGTGGATACCCCCCATGGACGGGATGAAAAAAAACTGGAAGAAAGACTTGCAAAAACCTTAAAGAAATTGATGGAAGAAATTTTGAAAAATCCTGTGCCGGATTCCCGTTTCATCTGTGAAAGAACCGCCCCCTATTCCTGGGAAAAGGTGTTTGCCCGGATTGAATCGGTCTACCTGTCGGTGAAAAGTAAAAGTACCCCATAAAATAATTTAAGGGCCCCGATTTTATCTATTAATTTCCAGGAGAAATTGCAATGGCGGCAATATCGTCATGGCATTTGAACCGGGGAAATTTATCTGACTGGGGGTCCTGTTCTTCCATCTTGCGGATATGTTGATGTAATCCTTTAAGGCCCAGATCTTGGAAAAGCTCTACAAGGGGGCTAAAATCTTTTTTCTTTTTCGGAGTTTCACTTGGAAGGGTGAGTCCGTCGGTGAACAAAAGGATAGTTTGTACATGGTCCAGGCCGATAAATCCTGTGTGCATGAATTTTTCTGCCCTGGGATCACCATTTAGTACCCCATAGGTTTTATTCATATGGGATCGGATTTTGGCTACCTGGGTTTTTATGACAGGGTTGGACAAGGTTTTATTTTTTTCTTTTTTCAGCATGCACAGGGTTTCATAATCATGATCTTCCTGGTCCACCAGTACTTTGTGGGAGTTGTCTTCATAGATAATAAGGATATAGGAATCGCCGGTTTGAAGCCACTCCAGGCGGTCTTTAACAATTCTGACCACAGCCGCACTGGTACTCCATCGGCTGCCGGGTCGGTTTAACCGGATCTTATGGGTTTTCATCTTTGCAAGAATGGCATTGTTGGCAAATCCGGCCAGCCGGTCCAGGGGATAATGGTTCCGGGAAAAGATCTGTCCCGCTGTATCGGCGGCAATGAGTCCCCCTGTTTGGCAACCATTGAAAAAGGTATGATCCAGGCTGGTGGCGCCGTCAAAAACCCCGAATAAATTTTTTTCCATGACAAGGATATCTTCGTTTATCCTGCCCGATCCTTTTTCAAGGACATATTCAATCTTTGTTTGATCCATGGGCACAAATATAGATAGTTGAGAAATTAAGTCAAAACGAAAAATTATAGGGTTTTGGGGTAAGGTATAAGAAAAAACTATAGGGTCACAAAAAAGGGGACCACAAAGGTCATGAAACTTAGTTGTATTTCATGATCTTTGTGGGGTGCAATTTTTTATCCTCTGATTTTACCGATGCCGGCAAAAAGATCCAGTCCGCCGTGGAAAAATGGCATGGGCTGTAAGGGTAAGCCCATGACCCTGCCAAGGGCTTTTTCAGGATATATGATCCCAACCCGCCAGCCTTTGAAATCGGCTGCCAGTTTTTTCCCGATCTCCGAAAAAAACCGGACCATATCCATATCGGCCCCTAAGCGTTTGCCATAGGGTGGATTTAAAACCACCACCCCTTTTTCAGGGGTTAATTGAGCCGGCTGGATATCAAAAAAATCGGTCTTGCCGGTCTGGATGTTTTTTAAAAAATCATGTTGGTCCATGGCGTCTTCCAAAAGAGACAGGGCAGAACCATCAATATCCGAGGCAAAAATTTTCGGGTTGGCTTCCAGGGAGAACTCTTTTTTGATATTATTTTTTAAATAATTAAAATTTTCTTTCCTGAATCCTGGCCAGTGCTCAAAGGCAAAGGACCGGAAAAATCCCGGCGGTATCCTAGTCTGGATCATGGCCGCTTCAATGGAAAAGGTTCCAGATCCGCACATGGGATCTATCAGGACGTCCCGGTGGGTGAACCCGATAGTTTTCAGGATGGCAAAGGCAAGATTTTCCCGCAGGGGAGCTGTAATCACTTTTTGCTTGATTCCACGTTTGAACAAAAGGTCTCCGGACATGTCCAAGGAGAGTTCAAATTGATCATGGTCGGCCCGGATAAGAAGAGTTTGTTTTGATTTTTCTCCCGGGGTGAAAAGACGGGGCTCAATGATGGCCCGGCAGCGTTCTTCAATGGCGCCTGAGTGGTAGAGCCTGGATTTATGGGCCGTTGCCTGGATATTGAGTTCTGTATTACCGGGTAAAAAAAGTTCCCAGTCGATCTGTTTTATTTTTTTTTCAAGGGTTGCAAAGTTTTCTGCCTTAAAGGCTGCAATCCGCATGAGAATTTTACTGGGACTTCCCAGGCTGATGTTGGCAAGGCAGGCCAGGGGCAGTTTGGTCTGAAAGGCCACTCCCCCGGGCAGGGCCTTAATTTCCTGGATATCATGGTCCAGGGCTGTTAATTCGTTTTGGCAGGTGCTTTTCAGTCCCGGGGGGCAGACGGCAAAAAAATCGTGGGCTCTGGCACCAATTCTGCGCTTTACCCTTTTGTCAAAGGCGGATATCTGTTTTTTGTCAGGTGTGGTCATTATAAGGACTCTTTTTTACGGTAATTGTCCAGGATCAGGGATACTTGTTCCTGGAGATAGGCGCTGGCTACAGTCATTTCTTCATGGGTGATCAGGGGGAGCTCCCGGGATAGTTCTTCAACTTTTTTTTCATCAATACCGGCAATTTTGTTGATGGCAAAGGTGTCTGCATCCCCGTCTTCTGCCAGCAAGCCGCAGCCGCCGGCAACGCCCAGAAACTGTCCATCATAAATGATGGGGATCATAAATTTGAGAAATCCTGCATCGCACTCTTCTAAGACCTGGGCCCCGGTGTTTTTTGCCATGGCGGTCATATTCATATGGGCCACAGAGCAGATATAGTTCTGGCCGTTTTCCGTGGCTTTGATGGCAGGGCACAGGTCATTGCTCCAGTTTTTAGCCGGGCAGATGCGAACCCCCTCGGGGTTAAAAATGGAGCCTTGGAAATTAAATTTTGTAAATAGGTTGTTTTCAAGTTCTTCCCATGTTTCCAGGGGACAGATATCCGTTAGTTTCATTCTATTATTCCTGTGTTGTTAAAATTTGAATCATAGATACCAGAATGTATGACGATTTTTACCACAGGCGGTTTTGTGATGTCAAATAGTTATCCCTGGGCCACTATTTGATTTTCCCTATGGCGGCCCGGGGATCTTAAGTGTTTACAATTTCTTGTAGGCACAGCGGATAAGGCTGACGGTATTTTCCCAGGAGATGCATTCATCGGTGATGGAGACCCCGTATTTCAGATCCCCGGCACCATTGTTACATTTCTGGTTGCCCTCAAAAAGATTGCTTTCCAGCATCAGGCCGATGATGCGGTCATTGCCGTCAAGGCGTTGGTCAATGGCGCTCTTGAAGACAAAAGCCTGACCCTTGAATTTTTGCCCGGAGTTATCATGGGAGCAGTCGATCATGACTTCTGTAAGCATTTTTTTCTCCTGGAGCCTGTCCTGGGCCTTGCCCACTGAGACCGGGTCATAATTAGGAGTGGTTCCCCCCCGGAGTACAAGGTGACTGTAGGGGTTGCCCTTGGTACTGACAACCGAAGAGGCTCCATTGGGGTCAATGCCTAAAAAATGCTGGGGGGCGCTGGCGGCCTGCATGGCGTTGATGGCTCCGGTCAGGCTGCCGTCGGTGCTGTTTTTGAACCCCACGGGCATGGACAGGCCCGAGGCCATTTCCCTGTGGGTCTGGGATTCTGTGGTCCTGGCGCCTATGGCTACCCAGGTTAAAAGTCCTGCTATATACTGGGGGGTTATCGGGTCTAAAATTTCCGTGGCCGTGGGCAGCCCCATGGTATTGATTTTAAGGAGCAGAGTCCTGGCGCTTCTCAAACCCTGGTTTACATTGTAAGAAGCGTTGAGATCCGGGTCGTTGATCATCCCTTTCCAGCCGATGGTGGTCCTGGGTTTTTCAAAATAAACCCGCATGATGAGGTTGATCTTGTCCTTGACTTCTTCGCGCAGACGGGTCATTTTTTCGGCATATTCCAGGGCGGCATCACTGTCATGGATGGAGCAGGGGCCGGCTATGACCAGGAGGCGTTTGTCATTTCCCTCCAGAATGTTTTCCACATCTTTTCGTCCGGTAATGACGGTCTGGATTACCTCGTCTGTGATGGGCAGCTCTTCCTTGATGGCGGCCGGAGACATCAGGGGCTTGAACTCTTTCACATTTACATCATGGGTTTGTTTCATGGCGGTTTCCTTTGCAGATCCCAAACCGCCCGGAGCTAAAAACAAAAAAGCCGCAGGCGGTTTGCCTGCGGCTTTCATTATTAAAAAATCAAATCAGCGCAACACAGGCAGCCAGGTATAAAAATAAAACCTGAAATAAAAATAAAAGCTGTCTGTATCACAAAAATTCATATTATCACTCCTAATGAGAAGGTTATACCTAAACATAATATGGGACTTGTGTCAAGTTTTCCTTATCTGTTAATTATTCCATAATGGTAGATTCTTCCAGGTTACTTGAAATCCCATGGCAGCAGGCTGCTTTCTGCCGGTCACTGCACTGCCTGGGTTTTTTCGAATAATTTATTTATGACATTCACATACGTCTTATTTTGACAGGGTTTTGGCAGATGGTCGATATGGGGGTCGTGTTTTTTTAATTCATTGATGGACTCTAAAAATTCTATGTTGCCGGAGATAAACACTATGGGGATTGTTTTATCGGTTTTTCTGATATGATTATATATATCCATTCCATTAATCTTTCCCGGAAGCACATAATCCAAGCTTACTAAATCATATTGATTTTTTTTAAATAAATCTATTGCAATCTCACCGTCCTTTGCCACATCCACTTTGTGGTTCAGTGGTTTTTGGGATAATATTGTATATTGTATTTCTGATATTGCCGGTTCATCTTCCACAAGAAGGATGTGTTTTTCAATGTGTGTGGTTGTTTTTTTGCCATGGAGTGTCTTTTTGTCCGGCATCGGCAGGTGAATAATAAATTTTGTTCCGGAACAAAATTTGGACTCAACAAAAATACTGCCCCTGTGCAGTTTAATATACTTTTTTGCATTGGGCAGACCATAACCCGTTCCTTTGATATCTTTTTTATATGAGTTGTTTGTATCCTTGCTTCCTTTCAGGGTAAATGAAAGATCATAGATTTTTTCGATATGTTCCGGGGAAATTCCACAGCCGTTATCTTCAATTTCAAAGCAGATATTGTCATCAAGTTCATAGGTTTTGATGATGATTTTGGGGGCCTTAACCATACTGACGGCATGGATTGAATTTTGTAAAAAATTTAGTAATGCATGTTCGATCATCTCTGGATCAGCAACTATATTAAGCCGGTCTGATTTGTCTTCTCTGATCACCTGGATTCCAGTAAGGTCGTTTTTTAATAAATTAATGACCATGTCTATTTTTTCATTGAGTTGAAAAAGTTCGCATCTGGGCTCCTGGTTTTTGGCAAAGGCCACAAGATTTTTGGTCAGATTTCTACCCCGGACGGTCTGTTCAAATACCAGCTCAAGTGTTTTTCTGGTTTCTTCTTCCCGGCAATCCATGAGGGAAAGTTCCGTGTTACCCATGATGACCCCCAGAATATTATTAAAATCATGGGCCATTTTCCCTGCAATCTGTCCAATCAAGGCCATTTTTTTTTGTTCGTCGGCTATTTTTTGGGCCTCTATCTTTTCTTTTTGGGCTTGTTTAAGTGGTTTGAGGTTGATATCGATGCAAAATATTTCGTTCCCACGACGGGTGTTGTGCATGACGTGGGAGGAAAAAACGGGCACTTCATTTCCATTTTTATCGATGAGAGTTCTTTCTCCCGGTGGGATTTTTTCATCATATTTAAACCATCTGTGGTGGAGGTTTTTAGCTTGTTCTTTCATCTCCCGGGGGATGAGAATCTCTTCAAATTTTTTTCCCAAAACCTCTTGTTTTGTATATCCATAGAGATTTTCGCTGGCCTGATTCCAAAAAATTGCGTGTCGTTTCTCATCATAGCCTTGGATGGATATTTCAGATACTCCCTCAATAATTTCACGAAATCGTTTTTCAGATCTCAGGATCTTTTCCTCTCCTCGTTTGCGATCAATGGCCATGGCAACTTGATCACAAACCGCCGAAAGTATTTGCAGGTCGTATTCGGTATAAAGATGGGGATTAAGATAACTTTGTACTGCAATCACTCCGATAATCTGATCTTTTGTAATTAAGGGAACCCCCATCCAAATTACCGGGACAGGCCCCATAATACCATTTTGATCGGCCCGGTCCTTTAAGTCTTTTTCACCCAATAAAAGAGGAGTGCGCCGGGAAAACACCAGGCCGGTTAAGGAATCGTTAATATTAAAATTTGTAATGGGGTCAAAGTCATCGTCCCGGGTATCTACATGATAGGGAAAATAAAGGGTCTGTCGTTTATTGTCCATAAGGGCAATGAAAAAATTGCTGACATCGATGATCTGGCCCAGTGACTGGTGGATGGATGGATAAAGATCTTTTAAGTGCCGGGTTGTGTTCACAGCATTTGAAATGGCAAATAAAACATTGTTAATTTTTTCAGCTCGGTTGTGCTTTATAAGATCCCAGGCGGTGTCTTCCTCAACTTTTTTGCGATCAGCTGCGGCCCGTTCCAATTGTTGAATCCTTTTCTCTAACATTTCATAGGTCGGTTTTTTAGTCATATGCATCCTATTTAATATTGAGATGGTCTTTATTTCAGGAGCCAGATAATGACCACATTTTGATTAATTGTGATAGGGGAAATTATACAATATGCGGAGAAACAAAACAAATTGATTTTTATTTATTCTTGATGAAATTAGGCCTTTGCCGTGAATAAGATGGTTTACCCTTGGACTTTGTCCTGCTATTGGCTTGCTCTGGATAAAATTTTGCAAAAAATATCTGGAAAATTGGAGGGCAACGGTGTTAATATATGTGATCTGACTAAAAACAATGGTCAGTTATAGGCACATAAGACAGGCCCGGGAAGTCAGGATGGCAGCCATCCGTTGTTGGCAATTGGTTATATCCTTAAATTCCGCCAGCCTTGTTTTATTAATAAAATTAATATTAAAGGAGAAACCATGTCCGAAGAATTAGCATTTCGCATGCAGCTTGGCATTATTTTACCAAAACTTAAAGAAAAAATTGCTTCCAGTACAAGTGAAATTCTTGGAGAACTCGTAGCCGTCCTTCGAGAAGGCACAAGGGAGGGCGAAGAACTTGAGATTGAGCCCATCAAAGAGATGTTCATGAAGGATTTTGAAATTTTCCTTGATGATGTGATTCTGCCAGATATTGAAAAACAGATTCATCCTCCGGTTGAAGAAGAACCTGCCCCGGAAGAAGCTGCTGAAGAACCCGAAGCCGAAGAAGCCGGTGAGGAAGAAGCTGCAGAATAGAGCATGATTTAAGTGATTATTAAGGGCGATGCTTCTTTTTTCTTTCGTTTTGATAGATATGGGCTCGCCCTTATTTTAAGCCTGATCCGGGTTTAAAATAAGGGCGTAATCTGTCAACAGCATCCGCCGTCCCCGCAGGATGCATTTTCTTTGCCTTTTATCCAGACCTGGATAATATAGGCGGCTCAGCCAACTCCTGGGTTGACGGTAAGAGCACTGGAGGGGCAGTTATTGACACAGGCTCCGCATTCCATGCAGGCATTAAAATCTATAATTTTGGCTTTCTTCTGGTGCATTTCCAGCACCTGGTGGGGGCAGACTTCGGTGCAAAGGCTACAGCCGATACACTTGGTCTCATCCAGCACCAGGGTGGCTACGTCTTCTAAATGTCTGAACTCTTTCATGGGTTGTTTGTTCCTTTTCGTTAAAAAGCTGAGTAAATCCATAGACCTGTGGACAGAACCAGGGTGGTCAATTGGATGGGTATATATCTTTTCATCTCCTTTTCAACCCCCGAAGGAGAGGTGAAGGGGGTAGTGCCGGTAAAGTTCATGGCTAAAAATGAGCTGATGGTCACACAAAAGAGGAACAGGGCAAGTCCGGTGCTGGGAGAGGCGGTTGCGGCCGGGATCAATCCTGCCATAATAAGGGCGGCCAGGCTGCCTGTAATGAATCCTTTGAGGGCAAACTGCCTGCCCGGAATATAGGGCAGCAGGGCCGGGGTAATCACTGCCCCTGATACCATACCGATTGCCAGGGTGATAAAGGCGATAGCTCCCCGGTTCCAGGCCCCTGAAAAAGAGAAAAAGCCCGGTCCCATGCCCGAAAGTATAAAGAGAACAATAGCTGTTATCAGTGCAGGTTTGAGCACAATCTGCAGTTCCACGGGGGTGAGGATTATCCTTTCCAGGAAGGTGAAGGTAACGGCCCGCATGGAACTATCCGCCTTTCTTTTGTTTTCCAGAAATTTTATGATGTCTGCGGCCCGTATTGGACCATAGACCACCCGGAAGCCGGATTCTTTTTTTACAGCCTTTGCACAAATGCCTGTGGCACCCAGTTGGGGTACAATGACCCGTTTGTGATCCACAATTTTATCAAGATCCGCCTTTAGAATGTGGTTTGTAAGTTCCCGGCTGGAAAAAGTCCCTTTGCTGGCGGCGCACCAGACATTGACTCCTTTGGTATCCAGAACCAGTATCCAGGCGTTCAGGGTTGCAAGTTCCCGTCTCAGGTGATCAAAGGTCAACTTGAAATTTGCAGTTACAAGCACCTCTGAAGTTTTATCAGGATCTCCCACTCCGTAAAGCCCGGGGGCGATCGTATATCGATAGCGGTTGATGCCGCACCGGACAAGGGCGGTGGATATCCGGTCCCGGATATCCAGCTTTGTTTTTATTCGGGGCACGGGGCCAACCTCGGTGGTGATAAATTTATCCACATAATTACAAAGCTTGTATCCGGGTTTTTCCTGGGGTGATGGCAAATCTGCCCCCTGTCCACAGCAATTGTCATTTATCTGGTCCATTGAGGGCATGAGTGTCACCCCGGAGGTGGACGCCTGGGTTTTTTTCTTGTTTTTCATAGATTCTCCATATAGTTTTTCACCAGGTTTAAGACCTGTTTATCAACACAAAAATAGGTTTTTGGTCCTTCCACTTCACCGCAGACAATCCCTGATTCCTTGAGCAGTTTAAGGTGCTGGCTGATGGTGGATTGGGAATAGGGGAAGATATTGACAATCTCTCCGCACACACAGGTGTTCATATCGATCAGGTGCTCCACGATTTTTATCCGGGTGGGATGACCCAGTGCTTTGAAAATTTTTGCAAGTTTTTCCGTTGCCATTGGTTTATTTCTCCATTATTTCAGCATGGGTGCTGTGAATAGTCTTTTTATTAAAAATTAAAAACCACGTCCTGTGGGCGTGGTCATCGTCAGAAGGCTATGCCTGAAGGATCTACCCATGGTATTAATTTAATCGGTTATCCCCATAACAGATTAAAGGAAAAAACCATGAGTAGATT
>JAAELK010000118.1 GCA_024226935.1 Desulfobacteraceae bacterium | reverse complement strand
TGATTTAGAATCATTCAAGATATCAGTAGGATTTGTGAAGTGTTCTTTTGAACTTTTAACTGCGTCAATACTTGCCTTAAAGTCTGTGTTTAATTCAGACAATGGATTAGTCACAGAATCAAGATGCCTTGTAAGATCAGTTCCAGCGCTGCGATCAATACAACCAACCAGAGAACCGATAGATCCTAATACCATTTGCATTTTTCCTTGAAGATATTCATATCCATCAAAAACTTTATTCAACAATTCAAGATTGGTTATCTTTTCAGTGATCAAATCTTTGTATTCTTCGAGTTTGGCCAGGGCATCACTTATGCCGGGCGGCAGTGAAAAAGAATCAAGCCATGATTCCAAGGAATTAAAGAACTCACCATCGCCCAGGGACTTTAGAGCAAAGGTAAAATTTTCAAATAAAGAGTCTAAACAATGTATAGGTAATTGAATCCCAAGGCATTGAACGGCAGAAAGCATTTTTATATTCGATATCTTATCTGAGACAATAGATTTTGCACTTGTTCC
>JAAELK010000117.1 GCA_024226935.1 Desulfobacteraceae bacterium | reverse complement strand
CGAGGTACACCTCTCGGTTGGCACCTAAAGCGGCATATTTCGCTTTCAAGACTTCAGCTTCTGCTCGACCTTTTTCGAGAATCGCTTTCGCTTCATATTCGGCAGACAAGGCATTGGCTTTTTGAATCGCTAGGTTCGCTTCTGCTGTCGCGAGCTCTTTCTCTTTCTCAACTTCAGCCAGTCGCTTAGTCTTCTCTACCTCTACGATTTCACGCTCTGCAATCTGACGTGCAACTTCAACCTCTTTTTGCTGAGCGATGATTGCAAGTTCTTTGCTACGCTGAGCATCTTGAACTTCACGAGTTCGTTGAATCTCTTTGCGCAGTTGCTCTGTCTCAGCTTGCGCTTTTGACGTCTCTTGCTCCTGAATAGCGCGGATTCGGTCTGCAACGAGACGCTTCTTGTCCGCTAATAGCTGATCTAGTTGCTTCTCTGGTTGAGGGTCGCCAATCGTCACCTGTGTTACTTGGATACCATATTGCTGCAGTGGGTTATCCTGACGAATTGGCTGACCAGTATTGTCTACGACAGGGACTGTCTTCCACACCAGTTGATTAGTTCGTTGCAGCTGGTTCGAGTTTGATTGATTTGCCCCAACAGGCGCTAGCTCTAGCTCTTCCACTTCAACTTGACGACGCTCAGTCAGGTAGATACCTTCACGCAGTTGGTCACCCAGTTTGGATTTAAACTGGTTCAAACCACCTTGGAAGAACTCCTCACCCGTGTACTG
>JAAELK010000116.1 GCA_024226935.1 Desulfobacteraceae bacterium | reverse complement strand
TGGCACACCAACACAAAGTCTTTTGAATGAAGTAGATGCCGTATTGGCTGAAAAATTTGTTCGGCCTTTAACCGACGAAGTAATAGTCCAGGGTGCCCAAATTCTTTCTTACATAGTTGACGCAAAACTGGAGTTTTACACAGGACCTGATCCCGATGTGGTTCTGGCTGAAGCAAAAAAGAGGGTCGAAGAATATACCAATGCCTGCCACAGGCTGAAAGATACAGCGACCCTTTCAGGACTCTATGCGGCTCTTCACCAACCAGGGGTAAAAAAAGTTCATTTAAATACTCCTGTCGATGATGTTGAGGCCTTATCCCACCAGGCCCCGTATTGCACAAAGATCACAGTGGAGAAATTATGAATCTGTTACCTCCAAATTTTAGTGATTTAGAAGAGGCTGTTGATCAAACTGCTTCTTTAAGGATTGAGGGAATTGATGTGCCCATCCGTCACCTTTGGAATCCGGATCTTTGTCCAACGGCATTATTACCCTGGCTTGCCTGGGCACTTTCTGTGGACGATTGGGATCCCTCTTGGAGTGAAATCCAACAGCGCCAGATGATCAAAAACAGCATAATAATCCATCGGCACAAGGGGACCAGGGGAGCCATGGAACTGGCATTAAAATCCCTGGGATTCGGTGTTGAAATAATCGAATGGTGGGAAAAAAAACCAAAAGGAACACCCGGCACCTATGATTTAAATATTTTGGTGCCCGGCGGATATGCCGTAGATCAAGCTACCTACGATGAGGTTGAGCGGGTAGCCATGAAGGCCAAGAACACACGAAGTCACTTGAAAGCTATTCAATTAACCCCCGCAGGTCTGAATCAAAGATCCACTTATTCAGCCGCAGTTACCTCCGGGATAATCACAACTGTTTATCCCCTGGGCCGTATTGGCGCAGGAGATGATGTGTAGAGGAACCTATGACTGATTTTTATACGCTTTGGACGGACAATGGTCTTGCAAAATTAGGGGATGCCACCCTGGACACTCCCTTTAATATCACAACGGCAGTGGTGGGGGATGGCAACGGGGCAGATGTGATTCCCAATAAAGGACAATCCGCCCTGGTTAATCAGGTGTGGGCAGGCGTGGTGGGCAGTAAGACTCGCAGCAAATCAGATCCCAACACCATAGTGTTTGAATTTGTTATACCAGCCGCTGATGGGCC
>JAAELK010000115.1 GCA_024226935.1 Desulfobacteraceae bacterium | reverse complement strand
GCAGCGCCATTAGCTGTGGTAATTATAAGATGGGTCCTCGCACAAATTTCCAGTGCTTTTTTTATTTCCTGCAAGCTGTAAGCATGGCCCATGCGTTTAAGCTCTTTCCTTAATTCATAAAAAGTAAAAACAATCGATGCATATTCATCTAGGTAAACGCCTTTGCCATCAACTGCCAATTTTCTTAACGCCTCTTCAACCATTTCTTCCCTTTGGCCTGGAAAGTAATCCCTAAATTCACCGTCCTTATCTTCTATACGGGCTGGTGTGATTATAACTTTATATTCATCACCTCTAAATACAAAGTTACGTTTAATAGGTTCCAAAAATTTACCAAGGAGCCTGCCATTTTTCCCAATTCTTCCCCAGTAATATTTAGGCGTAGTATCATACATTTCAATCGATCGTGAATACGCAGATATCTCATCAGTTCTAGGTTCCAAAAATCCAACAGGTAAATGTTCAGCTCTGTACTCTTCCAATTTTTTCACTTTCTTTTTCGGGTTTGGTGACATTTTTTTCTCCTTCATGCTTGAAGGCTTTGCTTGGGTGTGGTATATTTTCCTTTCCCGTGGTTGGGAAAGTATTTTTC
>JAAELK010000114.1 GCA_024226935.1 Desulfobacteraceae bacterium | reverse complement strand
TTGAGACCGCTTTTTATTTTCTTTTTTAAATTGTTCCGGCACCGTTTAAGCTCCTTTAATTTTAAAGTTGGCTCAAGATGTCACGATCCAATCGAAATTATAAGATGGGGTTTGTTAGACGCTTACTTAAAACCGAGTGAAGTGTCAAATGTAGATTTGAAAGATTTTGAAGTCGCAATCCTTACAACTATCTTTTCATTTTACACATCAATAGTTGGTGGGGTTGAATCTCAGACACTGGAAAACAAGTTAGAAAAAATCGGCTACGATGGTCTTGGCTTAGCTCTTGGAATCACTACACTTCAAGATCGAGGTTTTATTTCCAGTTCTGTGGAACTTATTGAAGAGTATAATAATTCCTATGATGCAAAGATTTACCGAATTAGTGAATCTGGCATCGAGTGGATAAAATTAAATCAAAATGCTTTAGAAATCAAAGCAAAACCTAATTTAAAGCAACCTAAGCAGTCTGTTCCTGATGATGACATTCCGTTCTGACGAATACGTATAACCAATCACTGGACGGGACCGCGAGTAACTTAGCCGCCATTTCCAAGTACTATGGCGCGGTCCATCAGTTCAACCGCTATCAATAGACTTAAGTATTATTATCCTTAGCAAAAGCATTCCAGGGGGCCAAGATGCTCCAGGATACAAAAAATATATTTAACTAATTCCCCGGGGAAAAATTATTTTAACAAATGCAAGATAGTTTGACTCTCTATCTGCTTAAAAAAACAGGATTTACGCCTTAAATTTTAAGAGACACCATCGAAGAACTTTTCCGCTTCCAACCCTATAATCTCAGAGTCCGTGGCTTTATTTTTCTGTATATACTGAGATACAAGATTAAAACCAATCCAATATCCCGCATATTTGGGAAATTCTTCGGGATGAGTGCCAAGGAAGAACGTATTAAAATGATAGTCTTTTTCATTTAATATGGAGGACATTTTGGCAAGGGATTGTTGCCAGTCATAATCTTGAAGATCTTTAAATAAAGATGACTGTTTCCCACCAGTAACTGTGTGTTCAAAATGGCAAGCTAGGCCCTCCATTATTAGCTCCTGACTTAATGTTACAGAAGGCACACCCAAACCCATTCTAAGGCTGTGATGTATTTCATGTGATAATACTTCTACCAACTCGGCTTCTATTACACTTTTAACATCATCTCGTTCACAATCAATGAGTAATTCAACTCTGTGGGAACTTAGCGCAGAGCCGCCGATACCAGAGGGCGATTCTTCACCTTTTTGAAATGGGGTAACAGTAATATCAAGGTTCGCAAGGTCAAAATACTCGCTAACTTTCTTTAAAGTAACCTTAATCTCTTTTTCAAGGATTTTGGTATAGCTATTTAGTTTTCCTGTGGCATTAAGGATGCCAATATTGATAGTCAAATCAAACCCCTTTACTTTTTATTTGCACTGGAGCTATTACACTACCACTACTGTATGAGCTAAAATCCGCAAACCCCGTTGTTATAAAAAAAGAACTACTGGCAAAAATGTGTATCACTATTTTAAATACGTGTAAAGATATTTCGACAGAATCACTATGGTGGAAATCTCAAGGTTAATTATCCTTGTCAAAACTATCCCAGGGGCCAAAATTCTTCATGATACAAAAACTATTGGAAACATATAGAGTCAGATTCCTTTCTGTCCAAAAAGGTATACCTTTTTGGTAAATATTTCCGGAATTACAGTGATACAATATCACAGCTACGTTTGAGTCGGGCCTTACGGATGCCTCCGAGGCTCTAATTCAGATCGCTATGATCCGAATAATGGCTCGTAGACTGCCTTTCGAGAGATAAAAGAGGAAATGTTTTTCAGATACGCTCTGAGGTTCAATGCGAAAGGGTAGTTGCAGTTATACCATGTCTTTTAACACGAATTTGAGCGGGATCTTATTAAGTGATAAATTAAATTTCATCTGAGTTAAACTGAACTATTTTTCCAGGATATTCTTCTATTAGTTTAGGCAGATCTCCGCGAGGCTCTACCGCAATCACTAATGTGTCAGGTTTTTGGAGAACATATTTAATACCATTGTAATCCCCTCCACTGTTTCCTGCAGCAAAGACAACTTTACTATTATTCTTTTTTTCAAGATTCCTTGCAACAACAGCCTTGCCCTGCTCATCAACTATATACAACTTTCCATACGGATTTTTAACATATCTGTTATCGTAAACAACAGATATGTTACCGTTCTTCATTAGTTTCAAACCATTTCCGGCAATATGTCCTGTTTCAGGATTATAGGGTGCTGTAGAAATTTTAAAATTATATTTTTTATTTTTTGTATAGTTAATATTCTTCTCGATATATTGAATTTGTGATGCAACAAAATATTGATTGCTCCCTGTTATAATCCAGACATTATAACCAGAATCGACCATTTTCTGCATAATATCAAGCATAGGCAAAAAAGCATATTTTTCAGGTTTATATACCTTTAAAAATGACATTACGCCATCTGTAACACTCTGAGGAGTCATACCGGCTGTAAATAGGGGTGTGGCTATAAATTTACTAAAGCCGTGGGAGGGAATATTGGTTTCGTTTTCCAGATATTTATTGAAATTTATGACATTTTTCAAGAAATCTCCATCTTCTGTAATAAACATTGGAAATACAGCAAAATTAAATTTATCCTTATTCAGCGCCATCCACATATACCAGGCTGGCTGTCCTGCATATTTAATATTATTAAGTTCTTTAACAGGTATGTTTTCATTATAAAGAGTCCCGTCCCAATCAAAAATTGCTATATTGTTCTTATTCTTATTTTTTTCAATAAAGGCATTAATTTTCAACAGTTTTGCATATGTGTCTTTTTTGTTAAAATTCCAGTGAGGATAGGCTGATTTAAGAAGAGGAACAATATGACTTTTTGATTGTGGCTGTGCCGTAGAACCTGTCATGACTACAGCAATAAGAACAATAAATAAATACCCTAACAGGTTTGTTATCCATTTCATTTAATAATATTCTTTTTTAATTTTGAGGTCAGTTTCATACTTTTTTTCCTATATATCATAACCGGCAGCAAAAAACAGAACGAAAAACGAGATACGCTTTTTGCTGTCCGAGCATGCGATTGTTATATTGCATATTCCACTGCCTTTTCGGTATGAATGGCTGTGGTATCTAATAATTTTACTTTGGTATCACCTTGGCTTACCAACATTCCAATTTCGGTACAGGCAAGAATCACCGCTTCAGCCCCTTGATTGGCAAGCATATCAATGATGCGCAGATATTCAGTTTTTGAATCTGCTTGTATTTTCCCTAAACAAAGTTCTTGATAAATTATTTTGTGGATAATTTGTCTATCTTCCACACTCGGAACCAGAACATCAAGTCCATAGTTTTTACTCAATCGACCCTTGTAAAAATCTTGTTCCATAGTGAAGGCTGTGCCCAGCAAACCGACTGTTTTAATACCTTCATGTATAAGCACTTCCGCCGTTGCATCTGCTATATGAAGCAAGGGGATTTTAACAGATTTTTCGATTTCCGGAGCAACCTTGTGCATCGTGTTTGTGCAGATAAGCAAAAAATCAGCGCCAGCAGCCTCTACGCTTCGAGCCGCCCCAGAGAGTATTCTCGCTGTTGCTTTCCAATCACCCGCATGTTGCAGTTTTTCTATGGGTTCAAAATCGACACTGTACATAGCAATCTTCGCTGAATGTAAGCCTCCAAGTCTATTTTTAACTCCCTCGTTGATCCCACGATAATAACCGACTGTACTTTCCCAACTCATACCACCCAAAAGACCGATTGTTTTCATTTAACCTCCCGATGTACTTTTACAACACAACAAGTAATTATACTGACTTGTATATCTTGCAAATTTGAATGATATCCGATCAGTATTAACAAAAAAATTACTGGCAAAATTTTGTATCAACATTTCCAATAGGTGTAAAGATATTTCGGCAGAATCACTATGGTGGAAATCTCAAGATTAATTATCCTTGTCAAGCTATCCAGGAGAGGCCAAGCTGCTCCAGGATACAAAAAATATATTTAACCAATTTCCCGGGGAAAAATTATTTTGACAAATGCAAG
>JAAELK010000113.1 GCA_024226935.1 Desulfobacteraceae bacterium | reverse complement strand
TATTTCATAATGGGGTTTGTTTCCCTGTAATACCTTTTTTAACACGGCTTCTTTTAATTGGATAGAATATCCCATATTTATCACCTCAATGCCCCAAATTTAATTTTTAATTGAGACGACATCTATCCTGACACAGGGGGCAATGCAGAAACAGTCTTGGTTGGATTTCTTATGGCTGCTGTCTTGGCCGTTGTTGTCCATGGTTTTTTTTTGCGGAAAATATTAAAGCCTTTGCCAGGAGAACAATATGATGCAGGAAAAACCATAATCCCAGCGGATGCTATTATCCTAAGGAAATTTCATTTTCCGCTTTTGATAATAAACGGTTTCATCTGGTTTGTAGTGATGACAGAACGATGGATATTGCATCACTACGGCAGTCTGGCCGATGTAGGTGGGTACGTTGCTGTATACCAATTGGCATTTATGCCAATGACTTTTATCAGTCAATTTTTGATATTGTTTACAGAACCGATTATTTATCAATTGACAGGTTGTGATGCAACAATTGGTCGTGGATTAAAAGCCCTTAGGGTAAACGCTTATTTGGCAGTTGTTATCCTGGTTGTGACATTGATTATTTTCTCTTTGCTTCTTTTTTTGCACCCTGTGTTCGGTCGTTTGTTTCTTGGGGTTGAGTTTCGGTCATATAGCTGGCTTGTTCCCTGGTTATTTCTGGCGGGTGGTTTTTTTGCAGCTGCACAACAGTTTTTGCTGAGGATGAAATGTGATATGCGTACAGGTGCCCTGGCTGTTTTGTGGGGAGCAGTTGCAGTGATTGCTGCCATTGCTTATTTGGTGGGAGCAAAATATTGGCAGTTAACTGGGGTTTTGACGGCGGTTGTTCTTGTTAATGGTATGCTGCTTTTATTTGCAATTATTTTTATGGGTACAAAAAAGGAATGAATAAACCGGATTTTTTATATTAATATTGGATTCTGGACTTTAAGGTGATATAAGCAGATCTCGTAATAATTTTGGTGTTGCAGGTTTGGTTCTCCATTTGGCTTGATAGGGAAAAGAGATTGGGAGTTTGTGAATTAGTGAAGATCTTATGTGTTTTTGGAAAAAAATAGTCGGTGCTACTGGTTGGCTAGGCGAATATTTTATCATGAGAGTTAAGTGTCTTCAAAAAATTATGGATACATTTAAAAAAGATCATGGAAAATAGTTCAAAGAATGGCTTGGATTTGCCTCTAATTAGTATTGGACTCTCTGTATATAATGGTGATAAAACTATTTATCAGGCTATTATGTCAATATCGGTGTGTGTCAAGCAAGTTGTCGCCTTTTCCTAAAAAGATTTCTCAGCTTCACCGCAAAATCTCCTCATGAGTTCCGACGGGTCATTGAAGCCCATTCTCACCCATGAGAAAATTTTGCTATTGTGTCGCTACT
>JAAELK010000112.1 GCA_024226935.1 Desulfobacteraceae bacterium | reverse complement strand
TCATAATGGGGTTTGTTTCCCTGTAATACCTTTTTTAACACGGCTTCTTTTAATTGGATAGAATATCCCATATTTATCACCTCAATGCCCCAAATTTAATTTTTAATTGAGACGACATCTATCCTGACACAGGGGGATATATAGCTTCTGCCGCAAAAGAGGGAAAAAAATGGCCCAACAGTCCTCTTTTAATGATTGTACAGCTTCTTTGCGCCTATGTTCACTATCGCAAAGGTAATCAAAAACAAACTATTAATTTTTTAGAAAAGTTTTTAGAACTTCGAAAAAGAATAGGGGTCTCCATGTGGCCTTATCCATACATCCTTGAGATTTGCTGGGCAATTGAAAGAAAAAAATTTCCTGAAGTTGCAGGACTCAATTTAAAAAATGAGATTAATTTAACTGAAAAAAGTGGAAATGTTTTCATGATAGGAATTGTCCGCAGGTTTTCAGCTTTATTAAAAGATAAGGATGGAGCACCAAAAAAAGAGGTGTATGAACTTCTTAAACAGTCAGAATCCCACCTTTTAAAATCAGGTCATTTAACGGAACTATTAAGAACCAGGCTGACACTTTATAATTTCTACCTTGGAGATGGTCAAAATGATATGGCAAAAAAAACAGGTGAATCATTGACCAATAAATTATCAGAACTTCCTGTAGCCATGATCCCCCCGGACCTTATGTCTTTTAGAACGAAAGAACCTGATATGGAACACCTTTCTGAAGGGATATCAGTGGCTGGAAATAAAATTATGACTGTAAGAGATCAGACCCTTTTGATTCATCAGCTGGTAACAAACTCAAACCAAATGATGGGTGCAGAACGTGGAGCAGTTTTTCTATTTAAAGATGGAATACTTGATTTTAATCCCTTTGCCACAAGTAACCTTACAAAAGATCAAATTATGGAACCTGTTTTTGAGGAGGCAAAAAAATCTATTGAACAGGTATTAAAAAGTGGTGAAGGGTTAATTAAAAATATTGATATTTCAAACCGTGATGAAAAAGATCCCATAAGATCTCTTATTTGTGTACCCCTTAAACTTAAAAACCGCCCCCTGGGAATTTTATATCACGACCATCGAATGCTTTTGGAAGCCTTTAATAATAATCATTTAAAACTCCTGAATTACTTTGCTGTCATGATTTGTGTTGTGATAAAAAACCATATTCTTGAAAAAGAACTTTCTTCAATTATTCAAGGTTCATTAACAAAAAAACAAAACAAAAAACCACAACTTGAAGAACATCACGGAATTATAGGTCAAACACCTGTAATTAAAAGAGTTCTTTCCATGGTCCACCAGGTAGCCCCAACTGATACAACAGTGCTTATTCTTGGAGAGACGGGAACAGGAAAAGAGTTGGTGGCCAAAGCGATCCATGATTCCGGAAATAGAAAAGATGGACCTTTTATATCTGTAAACTGCAATGCCCTGCCGGACACGTTGATCAGCAGTGAACTCTTCGGCCATGAAAAGGGAGCTTTTACTGGTGCCGGGCAACAAAGAACAGGAAGATTTGAATTGGCTGCCGGGGGTACACTTTTCCTTGATGAAATCGGAGAACTTCCCATGGAGACCCAGGTAAAACTCCTTAGAGTTCTTCAATCAAGAGAATTTGAACGTATCGGAGGTAACAAAACCATTAAATCAGATTTCAGACTATTAACTGCCACCAACAGAAATCTGGAAAAAGAGGTTGAGAGAAAAAATTTCAGATCAGATCTGTTTTACAGACTTAATATTTTTCCCATAACTATTCCATCACTTAAAGAGAGAAAAGAGGATATTCCACAACTTGCACAACATTTTCTTCAAAAATATTGTGTTAAAATCGGTAAAAGATTTCTAAGTTTTCCAGAATCAGAGATGGCAAAACTCATAAAGCATAACTGGCCGGGAAATGTCCGTGAATTAGAGAATGTTATCGAAAGAGCAACTATCTCAAGTGTCGGTTCAATTTTCCAAATCCAGGAGCTGGTTAAAAAAAACAATCCTTTGGCAACACCTGGTTTAAGATCGGGTATGAGTTTAAGTGAAGCTGAACGACTTCATATTATCCAGGCACTAAAAGAAACCCACTGGAAAATAAGAGGTACAGGGGGAGCAGCAGAACTATTAGAAATTAATGCTTCAACTCTATACTCACGAATGAAAAAATTGGATATTTCTAAAGAAAAGGACAGATAACACAGATTGCTATTTTTAATGATAAATTGAAATAATACTTGCTTCAAATTTTGGGTCGTAGTAGTAAAAGACTTGTAATAACAACATATTAGCTGGTTATAAATACCTGGTTGTATCTTTTTAAGGTTTTCATTTTATTAATGAAAATTCAGGAAAGATATTTCCAGGAAAATTTGGCTTGTGGCCTATCTTTAAACTTTATACAGAGAAAGGAGTAGTTCATGAATCCGGTTATTGATGCCTTGAAATTTCGTCATGCATGCAAAAAATTTGATCCTCAAAAAAAGATAGCTGGGCCAGAATTGGACATTATCCTTGAAGGGGCCAGGCTTTCTCCCACCTCCTTTGGTATGGAAGCCTGGAAATTTCTGGTGGTGGTTTCCGATGATATTCGCCAGGCCCTTCGGCCTGCCTGCTGGGATCAACCCCAGGTTACTGACAGCAGCCATCTGGTTGTGATTCTGGCAAGGCCGTCCCTGATTGATCCTTCCAATGATTATGTCAAGAGCAGTTTTCTGAGACGAGAATTATCCGAGGATATTACACAGGCCTATATTAAAAAATATAAATGGCATATGGAAAAAGAGGTGTTTTCCCGGATGAACGCCTATGCCTGGTGCTCAAAACAATGTTATATAGCTTTGGCCAATATGATGACCACGGCCGCATCCATGGGTATAGATTCTTGTCCCATGGAAGGTTTTGAAAAGGACAGGGTGGAGGCCCTTCTTGAAATTGATACCCGGGCCTTTGAGGTGGCAGTACTTGTGGCATTTGGATATAGGGAGGGAGAGCCTTCGGTTCGCCGTCGCTATTCCCTTGGGCAGTTGGTTGAATTTAGATAACAATTTGTTTGTTTTCTTGGTGGTGTCAAACTTTGTTTGACAATAAGTTCTTAAAATTCATATACTTTTATAGGTATTAAAATCAATCGCTGCCTTGTACCCTAGGTAAAAACCTGGGTGCATAAAAAGGAGGCATGTATGGAACAGGCAAGGATACTTGTGGTTGATGATGAATTGGTGATCCGTGAATCCCTGGGCGGCTGGCTTAAACGGGACGGATATCATGTAGATACCGTATCAAGTGGTGAAAAAACCCTTGAATTATTAAAGTATAACAGTTTTGATGTTATATTGCTGGATATCCAGATGGATGGGATGAGCGGAATGGATGTTCTTGCCCATGTGAAAGAAGAGTATCCCGATATCGATGTTATCATGATTACGGCATTTGGGTCCATCCCTTCGGCTGTTGCCGCCATGAAATCCCACGCCTTTGATTATCTTTTAAAGCCCTTTGACCCGGATGAATTGGGAGTGTTGATCAAAAAGATCATGGATCACAGGGCAAGAAAAAAGGAAAATATTTTTTTAAAAGAGGAGTATGAGCAACAGACCCGGTTTGAAAGCATGATTGGTCAATCAAGGCCCATGCAGGAAATTTTTGGTCTGATTAATGATATAAAAGATAGTGATGCCACTGTGTTGATCACCGGCGAAACAGGTTCGGGAAAAGGTCTGGCAGCTAAGGCTATTCACTCCAACAGCCGGTCTAAGGACGGTCCCTTTGTCTGCGTGAATTGTGGTGCTATTCCCAAGCATATAATGGAAAGTGAATTGTTCGGCCACAGGAAAGGGGCGTTCACAGATGCCAAGGAGAACCGGAAAGGCAGGCTGGAGTTGGCCAATGGTGGGACTCTTTTTCTGGATGAAATCGGAGAGATCAGCATGCGCATGCAGATTGATCTACTCCAGGTGCTGGAAGATAAAATCTTTTATAAAGTGGGGGGGACCCAGCCCATTATAGCTGATTTCCGGGTAATAGCTGCAACCAATGCAGATCTTACCCAGGCTATTCAAAACAGGACTTTCAGGGAGGATCTATTTTATCGTCTCAACGTGATTGCATTTGCCATGCCCAATTTGCGGGAACGCAGGGAAGACATCCCCCTTCTGGCCCAGCATTTTCTGGTTCAATTTACCCAGGAGGTTAACCGTGGGGTGGAAAGGATAAGTCGGGAGGCCATGGATGAACTCATGCTCTACGAATGGCCGGGAAATGTGAGGGAATTGTCCAATGCCATTGAGCGGGCTGTGGTGGTCTGCAAGACCCGGACGATCACTCCATTTGACCTGCCCATTGGCTCATCGTTGGAGGACAAGCTTTCCCAGCGGTATTATTCCCTTAATGATATGGAAAGGCAGCATATCCATAAAATTCTTGATCAGTGTGGGTGGAATATTTCTAAAAGCGCAACCATTTTGGGAATTGATCGATCCACCTTGTATAGTAAAATCAAGCGTTACGAATTGATCTCTCCCCGTGTCTGATCTTCCGATTATTTTAACGGATAAACCCGATACCATTTTTGTTTCTCCCGTGGGAAAAATTGCCCCCTGGATCACAGGGCTCATTGTTGAAAAGATGGAAGATTTTTTTGGGTTTAAAACAAGACAGATTTCTTTGTTGGAGGATCTGTCCTTTGCCTTTGATATGGACAGGAATCAATACCATTCCACCCTTATTTTGGAGGAACTTGCTGCCCGTTGCCCCCGGGAGGGGCTCAAGGTGGTGGCTGTCACCAGAGAAGATCTGTTTATTCCGATTTTAACCCATGTTTATGGAGAGGCTCAGCTGGGCGGGACAGCCTGTATTATTTCCATCTCAAGGCTTATCACCGGATCTGATATGGGAGGCGTGGACCGGGGTTCCACCAGGATTGTCAAAGAGGCCATCCATGAGTTGGGGCATTGTTTTGATCTGCGTCATTGTGAAGATGAAAAATGTATCATGCATTATTGCAGGAAGCTTGAGGATGTGGATAAAAAGTCAAATCAATTATGCCGATATTGTAATATTTTTCTATCCGATAATATCAAGATCCTTGGGGAATGAACTCTTCTACCAGCTCATCCCAGGAGATACCCGGCAGGTTGCCGTAGAGATCTGAAATTAGAGTCCCGCCGTCTGCTGCTGCAAGTTGGGTTCTTTCTTCGAGAAATTCATAGAGGTGTTTGATGGAAGCTGTCATGAATTTTTTGGATGTATCCATAAATAACAGGTCTTTTAAGTTCTCTTTTAGATCCGGACAGTAAAGGGTGAGGATCCACCCGTCGGTATAGGGGCCTTTGGATATGAGATCAGGGTTTTTCCGGGCATGGGTATTAATATCGGTGATCACCCCATTGACGGGGGTGATAAATGAAACCTCATGTTCCTGACGGGTCAGGGTAATAGCAGGTTTTCCCCGGACCAGTTTTTTACCCATCAATGGAGTGGACAGGGTGGTAAATCGGCCCAGCAGCTTACAGGCAAAATCATCAATGCCCATGCGGACAAGATCATTGTCCTCAATTTTAATCCAGGTATGGCCCTGGGAAAAATAGTACCCCACGGGCAGTGAAACTCCTCTGATATCATCAAATTGAACCGACTGTAAAAGGGTATATACCTTAAACTGGTCATGGAAAAATTGATCAAATTCACAATCGATGCAGTGATAGGATTTCTGGCAGGTTTTAAATCCTATATAACCTTTCATGTGATGGATACAGAGCCGTTTTGCCGGAGGGTTCTTTCTTAATTTGTCTTTCCAGAACATAAAGCCTGGTTTTTTATTTTTTAAATCCTGGTTGGAACGGCAGAATTTTACCATGGCATGGTCAAATCGGCAATCGGCACAATCAAATTTCTTGAAACATTGTTTTTTCTTTACCACCCCTGCCTGCATCCAGAGGCAGGCAGGGGAGTCATCTTTTCTATGGATTTTCATCTATGACTCCTTTTTTTGATAGTCATCTTAAAAAAGGCCTGGTCAATTGCAAAAAAAAACTGTTCAGGTGCCTAAAAATTTCTGGGTGAGATTGCGCCAGCCCAGGGTGGGTAGATTACCATATATATCTGCTTTTAAGTAGCCGCCATCGGTGCTTGAGGGGCCTGTGATATTTTCTATCATCTGTTCAAGACTGGTAATTTCCCTGTTTAACCAAGTCTGGCTTTCCTCGCTTTCCATCAAGGCTTTAAGGGCTTCCTTGAGATCTGAATTATGGACGGTAAACAGCCATCCGTCTTTGTAGGGATCTTGTCCCGGAAGGTTGGGAAATTTTCTGATTTCATGGTTCACCATGGTGATGATTCCATTTACCGGGGACTGAATATCTGCAAAATTATCCCCTTGCCTGATTCCCCAGCCAACTTCACTTTGGTTCAGTTCTTTGCCGCTTAAGGGTAGATCAAATCCGTCCGGTTTGCCCAGCATCTTAAATGTGAAATCATCCATGCCGATTCGGATGATGCCTCCTTGTTCAATGCGTGCCCAGGTATGGCCGGAATGAAAAGCACCCGATTGGTCCAGTTTAAATCCCTTGATCTTTGAAATCTTACCCGAATCCAGGGACATTGCAGGAGACAGGGTGTCCTCAAATATTTGATCAAAATCACAATGGTTACAATTGTAATTCATGGGACAGGTTCTGTGGCCTGTTCTGGCGGTCATTGCATGGCGACAGGTTCTGTCACGGCCATCACGTTTTCGCATGGCATCCTGCCAGGAAGGATGTTTACCCAGGGCTGTCATTTTAAGCATGCCGGCATCATATTTACAGGTGGTGCAATCATAATAGTTCTTACGGTCTTTTTTTTTCACTACTCCTGCCTGCATCCAGAGGCAGGGATGAAGGGGGGAATTTTTGGCCCGGGGGCGGGTATTGTCTTGTTTGATCATGGTAACCTCCTTTGGTGGAAAAGGATTTATTAATTAATGGGGAACCAACTTTCTAATTATAAAATTCATCTATATTGATTTTATCTAACTCTATAACTCTATCTACGCAAAAATAATACCAGACTCTTGATTTGGAGAAATATAATTGGTGGCTGACCGAAAACCCGTGCTTGGATGAAAGCTTGCCCATATGCAAGGCGCAAAAAAATTTGAAACCGGAGTGTACTATAGTACATGAGGATTTCAAGTTTTTGCAGCAACGCGGCAGATGGGTGAGTTTTCGTTCAAGCACTAATTGATTGTCCCTGGTGTAAAGGCCTTTAACACGATAGATGTTGCCAGGTTTCAAGGGGGCGCTGTGAATAGGATTGTCGGATTTTTGAACAGTTTTTCCAAGGGCAGGGTTGTTGATTAAAGCAAAACGCCTGTTCTGGCTTTAATCTAAGTTATGGGGGATTTTTCTACACTCTTGTCTGGGTTTTCCACAGTTAATTCTTGCGCATACATTGGGTCATATGTTAAAAATTAATTATACTTTCCGATTGTTTGTCACCATTTTAAAAGGATGGTCTCGTGAAGTTTCCCCAAAACGAAATGGAAGTAATTCTTAACAGCATCAAGGATTTTATTTTGATTATATCCCCGGAACGGGAGATCCAGATGGTCAATGATGCTTTTTTGAAACACATGAATTATGCCCGCAAGGATGTTATTGGTCGAAAATGTTATGATGTGTTCCGGGAGGTTTCCCGGGAAAATAACAATTGCCAGCAACAATGTCCTTTGGAAGATGTCATTCGGAACAAACGTCATTGCCAGGTTGAACTGACCCGGCTGGGACCGGATGGGGAAATTAACTACGCAGAATTGACTATTTTCCCCATTTGGGAGCAAAAAGGTAAAATTGTGAAGTTCATTGAGGTCAGTCGGGATATTACCGAACGAAAGATAGATGAAAAGCGCAATCAGGATCGTCTTTTGAAAATGGTTGAACAAAGGACTCAACAATTAAAAGAGAGTCACGAAAAGCTTTTGCACCAGGATAAAATGGCTTCCCTGGGAAAACTTGCATCTTCTGTGGTCCATGAAATTAATAATCCCGTGGCGGGGGTGTTAAATCTGGTTATGCTCAGCAAGCGGATTTTAAAGGAAGACCAAATTGATCAGGCTGGGTTGGATCTGTTTTTGCAATATTTGGATCTCATGGAGACAGAAACCCGGCGTATTAGTCGTATTGTCAGCAACCTCCTGGTTTTTTCACGTCAATCAAAAATTGAAATTGTCAAGTTTGATATTAACGAACTTATAGACCAGACATTGGTATTGAATTCCAATTTATTAAAAATTAACCAGGTGCGGGTTATTGAAGATCTTGAGTACAACCTGCCCCTGGTCAGTGGGTCTGAAGATCAGATTAAACAGGTGTGTATGAATCTGATCTCCAATGCAGTTGAGAGCATGTCCAAAAATAAGAAAAAACAGCTGACCGTTAAATCCTTCAGTAAGGATAAAGGAGAAATTATAGGGTTTGAAATTATTGATACAGGAATGGGAATTGCCCAGGATGTGATTCCCAAAATATTTGAGCCCTTTTTTACCACTAAAAAAAAAGGTAAGGGGGTGGGACTTGGGCTTTCTGTCGTTTACGGGATTATCAAGGAACATGGCGGACAATTGGATGTGGATTCAACGCCGGGTAAAGGCAGTCGATTTACGGTCATTTTGTATCGCAAATTGGATAGGGCAAATGGAAAGCAAACACTTTCAGGTAGGATATCCTGAGCTGGGGCAGTCGCCTGGAACGATCAGGGGAAAAAAATTAAGTGTTCCTTATTTTTCATTGAAAACATGTACGTCCCTTTGGGGGAATGGGATCGTAAGGCCTGCGGTTTCGATCTCTTCTTTTATCTTTTTATTGGTATCCCAATAGAGATCCCAATAATTTTCATTAGGTGCCCATGCCCGTAATTGTAAATTCACAGAACTGTCTGCCATGGCCTGTACCATTATTTTGGGGGCCGGTTCAGCCAGAAAACGTGATTCATTTCGAATAATAGCCTGTAATACTCCAAAGCCGGTGTCAATAGAATCGGTATAAGCAATCCCCACAATCAGGTCCATACGGCGTTTGCCATTCTTGGTAAAATTTTTTATGGGAGATTCCCATAAACTTTTGTTTGGAGAGGATATGTAGAGCCCGTCCGATGTTTTCAGAATGGTAGTGAACAATCCTATCTCTTTTATTGTTCCTGATATTTTGCCGCACTCAATGAAGTGCCCCGCATTAAAAGGTCTGAGAATAAGCAACATTATTCCCGCTGCGATGTTACTCAGAGTGTTCTTAAGTGCTAATGCAACGGCCAGCCCTGCTGCACCCAGCAATGCAATGATGCTGGTGGTATTGACCCCCAAAAAATCAAGAATCATGATAAGAGCGACTGAATATACAACCAAAGATGTTCCTGTGCGTAAAATGGGAATCAAGGTTTTATCAAATTGCTCAAAACGTTCGTTGGTCTTATTAATCCAACGATGTAGTGCTTGTGTAATAAAACGACTTGCAAAAAGAACGACTATGACGAGAAGACCATTATAACCAATTTGCAAAACCATTTCCGAATGGGTTTGCCAAAAAGTTCCCAGATAATCATTCATAATAAAAGCCCTTTTTTAATTCATTAGGTTACATTGGCAAGATCTTTGAGTCGTTCACACTTGTGCAGCTTATTTTAAGGCATGGCCGGGATGGTTTATTTGTTTCTCTTTTTTTCCTGTTTTTCCTGCTTTTTTTCTTTGGCTGTTTTTGCCGGTTTTTTCTTTACCGCTTTTTTTGAATCTTGTGATTTGGCCATTTGGTTTCTCCTTTATTAAAATTAAATGTGTCGGCATATTATCATTTATTTTCCTTGAATACAAAGGATAAGCTGTGCAAATTTTTTTTGCATTGCAGTACGCGGTTGTAGCCCGGTCCAACTTCTGGTATATCTTTGGCTGAGGCTTGAATCTAATTATTATGGAGGTGTTGAAAATGGTCATATCTGAATACCCTTCCATTGTTGTCATGCCGAAGATTGAAACGCCTTACCCCACCATTCTGGAATTTTTAACAAATCGATTTCCTGCTATCGGTCAGGACATCTGGGAAGCCAGGATCCATTCAAAAAAAGTTCTGGCCGAGACGGGGAAGCCAATCTCTTTTACCACGCCCTATACCCCGTTAAAAAGATTGTATTATTTCAAGGAGGTGGAAGCTGAATTGATCATTCCCTTCAGGGAAAAGATCATTTTTTGTAATGAAGAGTTGCTGGTGGCATGTAAGCCCCATTTTCTGCCCGTGATTCCAGCAGGGTCGTACGTGAACCAGTGTCTGCTTCACCGCCTTAAAAAAATAACCGGAAACAAGGATCTTTCACCGATTAACAGGATAGATCGGGAAACAGCCGGCCTTGTTTTGTTTTCAATGAACAAAAAAAACCGGGGCCGATACCAGGAATTGTTTATGAACGGGAAAGTGGAAAAAACCTATGAGGCAGTGGCCCATTATGACCCTGTTCAGAAATTGTCGTCATGGATCGTGGAAACCAGGCTTGTCACGGGGGACCCTTGGTTCAGGATGAAAACAGTGCCGGGTATGCCCAATGCTGTTTCAAAAATATCCCTTGTCAGGTCTGGAAAAAACCGAGCACTTTTCCGATTGTGCCCGGTAACTGGTAAAAAGCATCAATTACGCCTGCATCTGAGTGGATTGGGCTTTCCCATCCTCAATGATCGGTATTACCCGAATCTTCTGCCCAAGGAAAAATTAACCTTTGCAGACCCGCTTCAGCTGCTTGCCAGAAAGATCCAATTCACAGATCCTGTGTCGCTCAAATTGGTGACCTATGAATCTGAACGTCAACTGGTAGAGGTGTAGCAGGGTTATCCAATTACAGCATATTTTATCAGTCTTCCTTTTATATCAATATTTCATAAAATTTATCGGTATGATTGTCTCCTGGTTTAACTAATCATGTACCCCAAAAAACCCTTGTTTCATCTTGTATAAAAGGCTGTGTTGAGAAACAGTGGAGATTTTTATTTTGTTTAAAGCAAGATACTCGTCAAGTGCACACAGCTCTTCGTTCGTTGCGCCGTAACTAACATGCTTTGCAGTATCCAAGCATCTGTTTTCACGGAATATCGTTTTTAATTTGTGCAAATAAAACACCTGGACAATGCCCGGAACTTTCATTCCGAAATCACTTCCAATATTCTTTGCCATCTCGATGACATCCATTATTGCATTTTTTAAGGATTTATGAAGCCCTATGGGAGTCATATCCGGGCATGGATACGCAAAAATACATCCTTGTTGTGTGAGAACCTGACTCATAAGCGGTATGAACCCCGCACTCCAGCAACAATCTAAAAGTATTAATTTAGCTTTGATGGAGCGTTTTTTTAATTCATTTACAAATTGACTTGTAACAGCATAATTACGGCCACTCAACGCCGAAGGACCATATGCTTTAATCCGGCTTTCAACCTTTCCCTTGAGGGCTTTTAATGCCATACTTATTGATCTGATAGCATCTTCATACTTGCCTTGCCTTATGAAATCTGCTGATCTGCCCATGTTATAATCAACACTGACCGATAATGTCTTGTTCAGGTAGTACCTGTCGGAAAATTTCTCGAGTGCCGAACCAAATTCTCTTTCAAGTTCAGCATATACTTTTTGGTATCGTTTAAGGTAAAGCGAATCGTCTTGTTTCAGTACTCTGAAATTTCCATGATGACCATAAAAATATATCCATTCATATGTGATATTTGAACGTTGTCTGAGATGGTGCGGAAAGTTAATTTTTCCGGCATAGCCTTCTTGCGGTTCAAATTCGATGAAATCCATATTGCTGTCAAAGGCAGTTGGATTCTTGACGAATCCTTTCCCTAAAATCGATCCCGCATATTTCGCATCACCTTTACATCTTATTACCAGCTTTCTCATATATTCATCCTTTTTTATATATATGCTTTTTCAGGCAGAAGACCTATTATCCTGCATCTCCCCCACAAACCCATATGTATAAAAGTTTTCTCATACAATTTCCTGATTCAATATTCTGATCTTACCCAAAAATAAGATAGAAGTAAGCTATGTTTTTCAGATTATACTATTCTTATTTACGGTTAACAGGCGCTTTTGAGCCCTGTATTTAGCCATTGGGACATGTCTTTTGCAAATTCGTTGTAGCGGTGACCATAATCATCAAAAATAATGAACCCCTATACCTTTAATCGTTTAATTAAAATTGTACTCATAAGAAGAGACAAACGATCCGGTCCATCGGGGCTTCTACCTGGCTAACCGTTGCATCCACCATCACTATACTGCGATTGTATTTTTTATTTTGAAACATGAGTTGCTCCTTTTTCTTTCTTAAAAGTGTTGGCCGCCTTTGTATAACTTGCTCTGTCCTAAATTCTAAAGCTCTCTGATTTGTCAGCCAACTTAAGTTGAAGATAATCATTCCCGATCGATAAATGCAATAAAAAAGACAATACAAAATAGAATCAATTAATATGGTCTCAGATTGGTGAATGCTTTCGGGCCATGGTGACTATAAAATCAGGCTTCTATATTTAATCCTATCAAACCTTAACTTTTTACTAACAGTTAAGATTTGAAGTTTTAAATGATCTGACTCGTCATAGATACTAAAATTTTATAGGAGAACTATTTTAGCATATGCGAGAATCTTTGACTTTCGATATTCTTAAAAAAGCAGGGCTGGATGTTTTAGGTATCTGGATTTTTCTGACATCATAAATAAGCAAGAGTTTAACGTAGAGATCAGTGGCAACCCAAAGAACTGTCTAACTTGTCAGGCAGATCGAAAACACCCACTTTACAAGAATACCCGGGGTCTCTTGCTGTCCACTGAATTAATTCGTTATCTTTTTTCTTTTATTTCAATTACCTATTAATAATCTCTGCCACTCTATTTTCTTTTTTAAGGAATTGTAGCTATATGCCCGCAACTGCCCGAAATATTTTTTTTGAACATTATAATGTAGTTGGCCCCCTGTGTCAGGATAGATGTCGTCTCAATTAAAAATTAAATTTGGGGCATTGAGGTGATAAATATGGGATATTCTATCCAATTAAAAGAAGCCGTGTTAAAAAAGGTATTACAGGGAAACAAACCCCATTATGAAATA
>JAAELK010000111.1 GCA_024226935.1 Desulfobacteraceae bacterium | reverse complement strand
TCAACAGGGCCTTTGGAAGGAACCAATAACAAAATTAAAACTATGAAAAGGCAGGCCTATGGATATCGTGATTTTGAATTTTTCAAATTGAAGCTTTTTGATCTTCATAGAAAAAAGTACGCGTTAATCGGATGAACCATTCTTTATATATGTGCTGATAATGATTTGAGCAACTTTGTAAATGAAGATATTCGAAGCATGTCGCATATTGCAATTTCACAATATATCCAGGTTGACCAAAGAGTTAAAAGTTGGGGAGATACACAACCAAATAGTTATAGGATTTATCGTCGAAACGGAAAAGAAACGAAAATTATCCTTGATAAGGAATTGAACACAGGAGACATTGTTTCGCTCAAAGGATTTTTGGCTTGGATAAAGTCTCACTCAATTAATCTCGAACAATCATTATTCATCTTTTGGGGTCATGGTGAAGGATGGATTGGGAGTTGCCGAGATTTTCTGAGTCAAGATCGCTTAGATCTCCATGAGATGCAAGCTGCATTAGAAGAACACACTTTTAAGGCTGTAGGCTTTGATGCGTGCATTATGGCAAGTTTGGAGGTTATGGAAGTACTATCTCGAAATACATCTTTTTTTCTGGCATCACAAGAAATCGAACCTAAAGAGGGATGGCATTACGGGGAGGTACAACCGGAAGCTGATGATTTCCTTACTTTCTTTGAAAGAATGGCAAATAGTTATATCAATCAATCATTTGAGAAACCCCTTTGTCTTTCTCTGATTTGCTTGGAGAAAGTTCCCAAATTGATTGCCAAATTAAATATTCTTTTTGAACAGCTTGACCCTATCTTCGATGAATTTAAGGTGATCAGTGATGGGATGCCTCGCATTGCTAATGGTGAGTATGTTGATTTGTACACTCTATTGGATCAGTTTGAGATATCATTACCTCAAGTATCAAAGCATGCAGCCTCTCTCAAAAAAACAATAGAGAGGGAAATAATTATACATAATTATACCAATGATATGCATTATAGAGGTATATCAATCTGGCTCCCCACATCTGTTCGTAATTATAAAATTGAACGTTATGCTAAACTATCTTTTTCAGTTTCATGCAAAGAATATGTGAAGATTTTACGACGTTATGTTGAGTGATCCTTCGTTGAAAGTGTAGACACAAAATCATGTTGCATTCTCGTATGATTTCACCATACATCTGTTCTCAAAAACCTGGGGACTTTCAAGCCCAAGGTAAGAATGCCTCCTTTTATGATTATAAAATACTTCAATATATTTAAAAATACAACTTTTTGCTTCTTGCCTGGTCTCATAGCTTTGACCATAAACTTCTTCGACTTTTTTCATCAACTCACAGACTCTGTTTTTTGAACATTAAATATTGAGGCCATCCGCACTATTGCCAATTCCTTTTTTAAAACCTTGATTTCTTCTGTAAATTCATCAGGGCCTTTAGGGTCAGAAAACGCCTGCTTTTGATTTTTTAAATATTTTAATTTCTTTGTACGAGTAGTTATGAAAAAAGCATATGGAGATAAAACAAAATTAACTAAAAAAATCAATGAGCATTATTTAAAACCCTTAGAAAAATCATTAGAACGTAAAGGTTGTTGGGTGTTTCCAAAACAAATTATTGGTTCAAGTAAATGGTTAAATAGTTTATGGTCACAAAAAGAAAAAATCAAAGAGATCCCGACACTAATTTTATTGGAAGTATGAAAAATGAAATGTACAATAAAAGACATCGAGTTGAACTATAAAATAATAGGCAAGGGTCATCCTATCTTGATCATTCATGGCATAGAAGTCGATCATCGCTATATGTCTGAAAGCATGGAGCCTGTGTTTCATAAAACAAATAACTGGAAACGCATCTACATTGATTTACCCGGAATGGGGCAGACAAAAGCGAAAGACTGGATTTGTAGCCCAGATCATATACTTGAAATAATTATAGGATTTATTGACAAGGTGATTCCCAATCAGCATTTTGCTGTGGCAGATTTGTCTTTTGGTGGCTATTTAGCAAGAGGAATCTGTTATCACTTATTTGATAGATTGACAGGACTTTGCTTAATCGTGCCTTCAATCCACTATAATGAACGCTCCCTGCCTGAAATGGTTGCTTTTGAGAAAGATGTGGATTTTTTTTCGGATATTCCGAAAAAGGAAAAAGAGGGTTTTGAAATGTTACATGCCGTTCAAACAAAAGAAAAATGGGAAATATATCAAAAACGAATTTTGCCTGGTGTACAAATGGCGGATCAGACACTCCTTGAGCGAGTTGCCGGAAAGCCATTTACCTTTTCTGTTGATAAATTGCCTCAACCGTTTGACAAACCAACACTAATTCTCTTGGGACGATATGATGTCGCTACTGGTTACAAAGATGCCTGGGATATCTATGATAATTTTCCAAGAGGAACGTTTGTTGTTTTAGACAAGGCTGGGCATAATCTCCCAATTGATCAAGAAGCATTATTTAATAATTTATTTTCTGATTGGCTGGATCGAACTGAAACAGCTATAAATATCATTACTATTGTCCAAAATAATTGATAATTTTGGGTGAGTTTTCGTTCAAGCACTAATTAGAAGATTAAATGCGCCATACCAGCAATAACAGGTAGCATGATTAAGGTACGTAGAATGAAGATAGTGAACAACTCAAAGATGTTTACTGGAATTTTGCTACCAAGCAGTAAAGCACCGACTTCAGACATATAGATAAGTTGGGTTACAGACATCGCTGCGATAATAAAACGAGTCATCTCACTGTCGATTGAAGTGGCAATAATTGATGGGATGAACATGTCCGCAAAACCAACCACAATCGTTTGAGAAGCAGCAACTGCTTCTGGAACACCTAAAAACTTTAAGAATGGGATAAATGGCTGACCTAGTACAGTAAATGCAGATGTGTACTCAGCAATAACTAAAGCAATAGTACCTAATGCCATTACAACTGGTAATATACCAAATACCATATCAACAGCGTTTTTAACACCCTCACCAAATACACTCTTAATAGACGTTACTTTTGCTGCCTTATTTATTGCTTGTTCAAGGCCCCAGGAGAACGTGGTGTAACCTTCAGGGATAACTTCAGCATCAGCAGCTCGTTTTGTCCCATCAATAAATAAATCTTTTTTATAGCGAAGAGGTGGTAAGCGAGGAATGATTATCGCAGCAACAATACCTGTTAAACATACAGTTAAGTAGAATGGTAAGAAATAGCTTTCTAATTTAACTTGTGTGATAACCACTAAACTAAATGTAATCGATACTGCAGAGAAAGTCGTACCAACAACTGCAGCCTCACGTTGAGTATAAAATTTTTCTTCGTACTGCTTGCTCGTTAAAAGGATACCAACCGAGCCATCACCTAACCAAGAAGCCATACAATCAATTGCAGAACGGCCGGGTAAATTAAATACAGGACGCATTATTTTACTTAGTAGGGCTCCCAATAATTCCAGTAAACCAAAATTAAGTAGTAAAGGAAGCAATAAACCAGCAAAGATAAATACAGAGAAAAGAACAGGTAAAAGATCGTTAAGAACTAAACCACCTGTATTTGGTTCCCAAATAATTTCAGGGCCAACCTGAAAGTAAACCATTGCTGCCGCGGCACCACCAATTAAGCGAACCACAAACCAAAGAGGGGTTGGGTTAAGTAAACCAAATAAAAAGGTGTTGTTTGTGATAATGCTAGGTTTGATGATCTTAGCAAGAATGGTGATCACAGACATAAATATAATGATACCAGTAACCATCGCTACTAAGTGTTCCCCAAATAATATCTGAATAGATTTTGCTAATACAGCAACAGGGATTGTAATGTCACCATTATAAGTAATTGGTGCTATAAACAAGAGCAAACCAATCAATGATGGGATAAGGAACATTAGAAAATTCTTCTTCTTGCTCATTTGGGGTGTTTCACTTGAAATTTGCATAAATCTCCCAATTGCTATTCGTTAATAAAAAGGTAATCCTTAGCATTCTTATTTTCTATGATCAAGTTTTTTACGGCCTTTTTGTAGTTCAGCGATTTTGTAGTCTTAAAATTGCTTATATCCTTTGATCTGGTAGATAAAAAGTGGACAGGTCAGCATCCGTGCAAGAAAAATTTTTCTGAAAGATCAGGTTAATACAAGCTGGATCTGAATATAATATGTTAATCCCGATGATAAATATATTTTTGTAACACCGGGGTTTTGTTATTTCGTCGAAATGCCTTTACAGGTATTAAAAATATTGATACAGGTCTTATATTACGATTTTTCGTTTATCTATCGGATATCATTCAAATTTATACGAGATACAGATCAGTATAATTATTTGTCAGCCAGAAATATTTAAATAAGGGAGGTACCAAAATGAAATTGAATGTCAAAGCATTTGCACTTACAGGCGGGATACTCTGGGGTCTTGGTCTTTTTTTGTTGACCTGGTGGATAATCGCTTTTGACGGTGCAACCGGTGAGCCCACCTTAATTGGACGTTTGTATCGGGGGTACACCATATCTCCAACCGGCAGCTTTATCGGATTGGGCTGGGCGTTTGTAGATGGGCTGATTGGAGGTGCAATTTTTGCCTGGCTTTATAATCGAATCACGACTTGTTGTTCGCCCCGGGAAACATAAATCAGTCTTGATTAAATGCTTAAAGCTGTTTTTGCTTTAGCAAAGATTATTTTCTTTCTAGGAGCAGATTAATTTTTCCTGCTATCTTATCTTCTGTTTTCAGTGTGCCCCTGGCTAAAATAGTGTTGTCCGAAGGGGTTAGTCCGATCTTGAGGTGAATGGGGACTTCGGGGTGTATCAGGTTTGTAAATTTTGTTTTTTTAATCGATCTGATTAAAAAACGATCCCCCAGGTTTTGTTCCACAATGAATTTTACCATTTCAATCTGGACAATACCCGGCAGAATCGGATTTTTGGGAAAATGGCCGTCAAAAAGTTTTAAATCCCTGGAGAAACAAAATTGGGCTGTGATCTGTTGATCTTGAATGTCAGGATTGCCAACCAGTGAATTTTTTAAATCGGTGTACAGGTTCATTATTTCTCTCTTCTTTTGTAAGGGGAGTCTAATTATCCTTTGTTTTTGCCATTCTTTGTGGGGGTGAAAAAATACTGGATATTTATTTTTAGCTGATAATGCAGATTTTTATCTTCCAGGGTGATAAATGATGGATATTGACCATCATTTTTTTTATCATAAATATAGTTGATGGCATAGATTTTTTTGTTGTTTTTGATAAGTTTGTATCCCATCAATCGATAGGAGTCCTGGGGTGAAGATTCTTTTTTAAAAAGATATTCCCGGCAGATTCCTTCTTGATTTTCCGAGAGTAAAAAAAGATTGTCAGGCCCTCGGGATAATACCGGGGATTTAAGGGCAGTGTTTAAATATAAATTTTCAAGATCTTTTACCACGGATTTTTTAAGCCAGCGGGCTTTTAAAAAATCTATTTTTGACTGGATATTGGTGTTTTCTTTTTGGGTGTGAATCTCAAAAAGCGTACCGCCCATATCATTTTGAGCGATTAACTGAATTTGTTTTTTTGATCTGTCCAGGGTGAAATACCCGTTTAATACATAGGTTTTTTCAAAAAGGGTAAGGGCAACGTGGTGCACGGCCTTAAATCGGTTCGGATATTGATGTAAAATACTTTGATTGAGTTTTGCAATGAGGGCTTTATCATGGATTTTGTGCACCGGCAAGCTTACAGGCATGGAGCCTTTGGGGGCGCAGCCCGTTAAAAGAAAAAACAGGGTCAAAAGGATTATGGAAAGTTTTTTATCTACCATTTTGTAACCGGATGGGGGGCGTTCTGGCTGCCGTCGAATAGATTGTCCGGTATTTTTCCATTGAGTCTGTCGTTATAAAACCTTATTTTTGTAAAGTCTTTTCCGGTCTCATTGATGATGATATAGTCAAGCCCGTTTAATTGTTTGTTTAATCCCAGCTCAAAGGAACCGATAAATTTTTTAAATTCATCGCTTTTCGGGGTCAGGAGGATAGTGACTTCCGGCCTGAAAAAACCTGTGACCTCATATAAATTGTTTTCATTGAACTTGCCGCTGAGCCAGGAGGTAATATGGTTCATGACAATACGCATGATCTCCTTGTTGCCGGGGTTAAGTTTTTTCCAGGTGCCGTTAAAATATTCGTATTTGTACACCTGATTTTTATTGACCATGAGGGCGGATTTGAAGGGCTGGGTGAACTCAAGGCGTAATTTGCCGGGCCGTTTAAAAATACAAAATCCTTTTGAAATAACGGTCTGTGAAAAAAGGGAGAGATTTTTTTCCTGGGTCAACAGGGTTTTCATGGTTTTAATTTCACTGAAATTTTTTCCGACATCCACAAGAATTTGGTCTAACTGATTTTGGGGGATGGGCTTAAGATCCATGGCAAATCCCGGCCCCATGCTTCCCATAATAATGATCAGGAAAACAAATAAAATTAAGAATACATGATTTTTGATATTTATAAGCATGGGGTATGATTTTCCTATTCCGGGTTGTAAATTTTGAGCTGTCCGTCGGCCATGAGCTTTTCTTTGACCTTAATTTCCCCTTTTAATATGGTAAAGGGTCCGATGTGGTCTGTTTTTTTTATGAAAATTAAAATGCTTGCATCCCAGGGAACCGGATGGAAAAAATTAAAGAAATCCACGCCGACCAGCAGTCCCATTGCAGGTTCTATATTATTATCTTGCAACACTTTATATCCGTGGTGGGCTGCCACTGTCTGGGCAAGGCATTCAATCAGGATACCGTCGAGTACAGTTTTGTTGGCGCACCCATAACTTTCGGCACTAAATGTCTTTTCAGCCATGGCGCAATCATCACTGATCCGTTTGTATCCGTCAATCATTACCATGGGATCTCTGTGGGGGATAATCCGGGTGATCTCTTTAAACATCTGTTTTTCCCTCGACGGTTTGTTATCAGGTTTGTCTGGTTCGTTTAATGAGCAATTTGGTGCAGTTTAAAATATTTTCCTTTGTGTACAGGGTGAATTCGTCTTTATAGCACTCTTCAAACATTTCTTCGATCAGTTGTTCATCGGATAAAGAGCTTTGTTGTATTCGTTTGATGGTGGAAAGGGTTATATCCTTTGTTTGCTGTATGGCTTGTGCAACAGCCGCACCTCTTAAGGGGCCCTGGTGGCCGGGGCAGATTATCTGGGGCTCAAGGGATTGTATCAGGTCAATGGTTTCAATATAGGTGTTTGCTCCGGTAAAAAACAGGGGCCAGAAACCCCGTCCTGGATAATGAAAGCCCAGGGAATCGGAGCATAACAGGGTGTGGTCCTGTTTTACAAAGCCCATGAGGTTGCCGGGTGAATGTCCTTCAACCTTGGTCAGATCCAGGAAAATGTTCCCCCCCAGGTCCAGGGATGTTTTATCCTCTACAATTAAGGCTTCCTGGATATCCGGGATAGTTTTAAGGGATGGTCGTCCCGGAGTGATACCCATTTTTTCCAGGCCCTGGGAGATGAAAAAATCTTCTTTTATCAACAGGGGGCCGGCCTTGGGGTGGGTTATAAACTCATTGAGGCCGGCTGCTATGACAATCTGTGCCTTGGGGAATCGTTCCATAAGCCCCGGCAATCCCGTGATATGATCGGAATGGGGATGGCTTGGCACCAGATAGTCAGGAGAGATGCCCAATGCATCCAATTGGCCGATGACACAATCTGTTATCCCGGAAACTCCGGTTTCAAACAGGGCCGATTTGTCCGGTCCTGTAACAAGGAAAAGATTAAAAAAATAATTGCCCAGCATTTTTATATGGGGGCTGATTTCAACGGGGAATTTTTCCTGGGGAATATAATGATTTTTCATGTGAATCCTTGAATTTTCCGGGGTTATATTAAAGTGCCTGTCTAAAGGGCTCAAGTCCGATTCTTTCAATCATTTTACCCATGCGTTCGCCTTTTTTGGCATTTTCACTGTAGAATTGAATCACCTTGTCCACGGCTGTCATGACCTGGTCATCATCCAGGCCTGTGACAAGCTCTTTGCCGATTCTGGGCAGCATGCCCACGTTGCCGCCGATGGTAATGGTCCAGCCGTCCTTAAAACCGATGAGACCGATATCCCGGACCCAGGATTCAGAACAGCTCAGCTTGCAGCCGGATACCGCCATCTTAAATTTGCCCGGCAGTTTAAAGGCATGGTATTTTTCATCTATCTTCATGCCGATTCCAAGTGCATCCTGCTTTCCAAGTTTGCAAAAAGTTGTGCCGGGGCAGGCTCTGATGCTTCTGACACACAGACCCACGGCAGCCCCCTTGGCCAAGCCCAGATCTTCCCATGCATTGTCAATATCTTCCTCTTTCAAGCCCACAATGGCCATGCGGGTGGCACCGGTGAGTTTAATGGCTTTGGCATTATATTTTTCAGACACGTCTGCAATTTTTCTTAACAGGTCCGGTGTGACAATTCCACAGGGAATATGGGGGGCAATGGCGTAGGTTTCGTTATCATTCTGGGGTATGGCCCCCTTTTCTCCGAGTTTTAACATGGTCTCTCCTGAATATTGTAGTTTTATAAAACCTTTATAATCTAAAATCTAAGTAAGGGATGTCAAGGGCAAGGTTTTTTCTTGGTATGGCTTTTGTGACTTGAAGACTCCCATTGAAATCACAATTCAATTTGTACCCCTATCTCAATGACCCTTTCTGGTGGAATATTGAAATAGAGTGCCGGGCTCATGCTGTTGCGTGACATGAAGCGGTACAGGGCTTTCCAGAGCCGGGGCATAAAATGGGTTACCAATGTTTCCCGGCCGAGGAAGAACACGCAATTATCAATATTGATGGATGATATCAGGGTGCCAAGCTCGTTTAAGACCATGGGGGCATCCGGGCTTTCGGCAAAGCCATATCGGGCGATGACCCGGTATATGCCTTCTCCAATGACTTTGACCACCAGCCGCTGATCCGGATTTACATGGGGTACTGGTTCAACAATGAAGGAAAGAAGAACCACATTTTGTTTCAGTGAATCGGTCAGGTCCAGGTAGCGTTTCAAAAAGGGCGCAGTTTGACGCGGGGAGGCCGTCATGAACACGGCAGTGCCGGGTGTGAGTGCCACTTTTCCCGAAGAAAAAAGAGAGCACAGTTCTTCGGTGGAGATCCGGTCCTTGGCAAGTTTGTCCCTGACTGTTTCTCGTCCTTTTAT
>JAAELK010000110.1 GCA_024226935.1 Desulfobacteraceae bacterium | reverse complement strand
ATATGCGCCATTTTGGGACTCCTTGAAAGTGTGGTTTTCAAGGCGCGCAAAATTTTTACGCACATTTGTCAATAAAAAAATGACAATATTCTAAATAAATTCGGTGGCTTTATATGCAATAAGCTAACCGGACACTACTGAGCAAGGATAGCTTTTTTGGTATTTTTAGTGGTGAAAATTGTGCCTATTCACTGCAGGAACTGTATTTAATAACCTCAAAGTATCAAAGGCAGTGCATTACAAAAGAGGAGGTCGTTGATCAAATTATAAATAATATAACAGGAATTATGGATAAAGATTTAATTAATGCCATGCATAATTCATCTCTAAGCTCTTCTTTTTTGGGGAGAGTGAATGTTGAAAATAAAATAAATCAATTAGTCACAAAAAATATTGAAAATTTTGAGAGTATTGCTACAGGTAATTTGGGACTTCAAATATCAAAACAGCTTATTGAATTAAACCTTATTAAACGGTTTTATAAAGGTGAAACAATTATTAATTTTTGCAATAATCATATTAAAAAAAGCATACTTTGTTCAAAAAATGTAGTAGCTGATAGAAAGTTACTTTCAGTTATATTTCTGAATAATTTAGGGTTAATAGTTGAAGATCTTTCTATATTTATTTCTGAAGATTTTTATCAAAGACATGGTTCTCAAATATCCTCTGATAATATAAAAAAATATTATGTGGATTTTAGAAAAGAGCGAATTTTATTTTGGCAGGAAAGACTTATTAAAATAGAAGATGAGATTAAAAATTTTGATGATACCTTTAATGAAGGAGAAGTTCTTGCTTATCTCCTATATCTGGAAGGCAAAGGGAGACTTTGATCATAGCCCAGGCCAACAAAGTCATATCGGTGACTCAAACTTGCCGATATGACTTGTTTGGAGCTTTTTTTGTGAAAGATCACATTTTTTTGTACTGTTATATCGGTTTTTGAATAACGTGGTATTATACTCAATTATTATTTTTATAAATGGGACATTGGGTTTTTGCCCCTCGCCATGGCAATATTCATATAATTTTCAGCGCCACTCTTAGGTGGGTCATAAAGATCAGCCTCATCTTTCTTAATAAGCTTTAGACAGTCCCCTGGGCAAGTGGTAACACATAGCCCGCAACCAATACATCTGTTGGAAATGATCTGTGCCACATCATCAAGCATCTCAATAGCATCCATCTGGCATCTTTCAAGACAAAGCTCACATCCGGTACACTCATCTGCTTTTATTTCCACATAGTAGTTACACTTAACAGTTTCAGCAGGATCCGGCTGCAACTTCAAAGATCTTAGAACGCCACAGCAATCACCACAACAACTACACATACCGCCTACTTTCTTAGAGTTAAACGGCATCATAACAAGTCCGGCCTCATCATTTTTCTTTATGATCTCAAGGGCTTCGGCTTTCTCAATATAGCGACCCATTTTGTTTTCAACATAGTAATCTCCATGGGAGCCAAACTGAAAACAGGTTTCAATGGGTTTATCACAAGCATTCTCATTAATCAGCTTATGTGATGTTCTGCAGATACAGTTTGCTATAGCAATTCTATCCTGATCCTCAATGATTTTCACAACATCTTCATATGGAGCTATGGGCCACTTCGCAACTATTGTTTTATTAATAGGAACCGACCTTAACTGTGGAGTTCCGGAACCCTGGATTGTTTTTCCAAACCCTTCATAGAAATATTTTTGAATATCCTCCATGGTCTCTTTTTTCATCTTATTGACCTGGTATTCAAAAATACCGATTACAAATGGGGAGGCAGCATAGCGTGCACCTTTATCATTTTTCAATCTGAAAACAAGACCTTTCATGGCCATCTCTTCCAAAAACTCAACCATAAAACTTTCATCTTCGCCACATCTGTCTGCAACAATTTTAGGTGTCTCTATAAAAGGAGCCATCTCTAGAAAGATTTCAGCTTCTTTTTCAGTGAAAAGCTGTTTTAAAATTTTTAGTTCGACTCCGCTTTCAGTAGCTGGATATCCTGTTGCAAGTTCATCCAGCCTGATCTGCAAGTTTCTATATAGCTCTGACATGCTTTTCTCCTTTTATTATTGATCTGATCCATTATCAATTTCTTCAAGTTTTTTTATTGTTTCTTGAATATTGTTACTCAGATCATTGAAAAATCTAAGTCCAAATTCATAATTTATCTGTTGGAAGGCATCCCCTGTTTTTCTGGCTGCATAATTGACGGCCTTCAGATCCTCCTCTTTAGCATCAATTATTTCCTGATATTGTTTTGCAAGTACGATTCTATCAACCTGTCCTATTTCAGAAAAGAAGAACAGTTTAGAAAGGAAACTGCTTCTCATCTTATCTTCCACAACAGGCTTTTTGAGGGATTCTATAAAGATCTCTCTGCCTTTATCTGTAATTGTATATACCTTTTTATTGGGGGCATTTTCCTGGACCTGAATGTTCATGGTAATGGCTTTATCTGTTTCCATTTTTTTTAGAGCGGGGTAGATTGAGCCGTAACTAAGTCCGGAAAAGAAAGAAAAAGACATGGAGAAGGTCTTCTTGATGTCATACCCTGTCATGCTGTTGGTCATTAATAAGCCAAGTATAAATGTTTTTGTATCCATGATCTCATTTTTTTTATAGTTAGAGTATGTTCGAATGATATATATCAATTTGATATAGCCGGGTCAAACAAAAAGTTCATTTTTAAAATTGGAGATTTTTTATTTTGTTTGAAGAGTATTGATATAATATAGGTTAGAGAACAAAAAGGGTTAAATCAGCTCCCTGCCACGGTTTTTTTTGTGCCTGTTCAGCCTGGGGAGTCGTTTCTTGCCCTTCGGAGGAGCTGGCTTTGAAAGATTTTGAAAATACTATAGTTTATGCTTGTAAATATTATCTGCGAGTTACTGAATCATCCTATTTTAAAAACGATGGCAAAAAGAGAGCTGAAAAGCTGATCTCATATATCAGACATGGCGGATATGGGAAAAATTATGGACCTCAAATTGCATATCTCCTGCAAAACATCATGACAAACTCCAAATGGTTAAAATACTTTATAGTGGAGCAGATTAAAGCCCATGAATCCTTAAAAGCTGAAGATGCCAGTACAGCGTACATTCATTCCGGCATTAACCAATATATTGCACTATGCCAATATTCATCAATAAAGCTGAAAAAGCCCAGATATAAACCACGTTTTATCTAAAAATGAATCGTTGATTCATTTTTTTTTTATTTGACTTTGGATAAACTTTTGGATGAATATATTTAATATGATATCCTGTTGAATAATATCTTCCAAAAATTATCTTATTTTAAATCTGCTCTCCATCCGATCTGTGCCGAATTTATTATAGTGGTGTCTTATTTTTATTGACGCCTTTCGAAGATAAAATAATGTAACCTCCCCTTAAGGAATTCAACAGGTTATTGGTAAAGTTTATAGCCAATTGATCAAGAGGCATTATGAATACATTACCACAACCCTATATTTTAATTTCCATGACGGGCGCTATATTCTGGATTCTTACTTATCTGATGATTATTAAAAGGGGATTTCAGGATAAATCATTTGGAATACCTCTCTGGGCGCTCTCAATGAATATTTCCTGGGAGTTTATCTACTCATTTGTCGTACCTTCACCAATGCCACAGCGATATATTAATGTGGTTTGGTTTGTTATTGATCTTGTCATATTATGGCAGGTGTTAAAGTACTGGAGGGAAGATTATCGCCACATGAAGGCAAAGTATTTTTATCCCTATTTAGGAATCATACTAGGCACGGCTTTTTTAGGTGTTCTCTTTATTCAATTTGATGCTCTTACTGTTTTGAAACCCAAACCTTTTTTGATGGGTATGGGACGTGCTTACTCAGCCTTCGGAATGAATCTTATTATGTCCATACTTTTTGTGAATTTTATTTTAGTCAGGAATCATGTCAGGGGGCAGAGTTTATATATTGCATCATTCAAATGTATAGGAACAGCTTTAACGAGTCTTATTTTCTTTATGTATCCAGAGTTGCCCGGTACTCCGGGAGCAGATGAATACTTGTTTTCTTACCTTTATATTTCAATTTTTATTTTTGATGTGATTTATATTGTCCTCGTATTTAACAAGTGCAAAGCCCAGGGATTGAATCCGTGGAAACGAATGTAAGGGTTTAATTGCTTTTAATTAAACCAAGTTCGTTAAATTGACGATATTTGTCCCAGTTAACCCAGCTTCTTGCAATTTTGCCCTGGGTGAATCGTTCTGTTTCATCGCCTTATTCTTGTTTTGCCAAACTTAGTGCTGCCAGGAAGCTGACAATTGCCATGGCAATAAGATAATATGCCGGTGTCATGATATCATTGGTCTTCTGGATAAGCCAGGTGCATATCAGAGGCGCCGTTCCACCAAATAATGCCAGACTTAAATTATAACCAATTCCAAGGCCGGTAAATCTTGTTTTGGCCGGAAACATGTATGACATCAATGCAGGTACTATTCCCTGAACAGTAGCCATCATGGCTGCAAAAATCAGCTGTACTGCCAGGGCACCCATAAAAGTTGCCTGGTCAACCCAGTAAAATAATGGCCAGGTTAAAACAATAAATCCACCCAAAGCCCAAACCAAAAGTTTTTTCAGCCCGATCCTGTCACCCAGCATTCCTGCCAGGGGAATTAAAGCCATCATGATCAGCATGGAGATTGTATTTATTCCAAATGCATGTGGGATAGGGGGATGCACAATTTTGCTCAAATAGGTCGGCCACCAGACGAACAAGAGATAAAACCCACTGCCAAAAAGCATTACAAGACACATAATATGCAGTATTGCTTTAGGGTGATGCTTGAAAACCTCCATGAGTGGATTTTTTTTGACTCCTCCCCTGGCTTTTATCTGCATAAATTCCGGTGACTCTTCAATTCCTGTGCGCAACCATAACCCGAATATCCCAAGCAAAATTCCCAATAAAAATGGTATTCTCCAGCCATATGAGTGCAATGCTGCTTCAGAAAGGACATTATGTAACAGGGCAGCAATACCAGAGCCGAGCATCACACCACCAATGGTGCTGAAGGTGGCCCATGATCCGAAAAATCCCCTTTTATTGGCTGGCGCAACTTCTGTAATATAGGAGATTGAACCGATAAACTCCCCACCCACTGAAAAACCCTGGACCAGTCTGATCACGATCAGCAGGAATGAGGCTGTAACACCTATCTGCGCATGTGTGGGCAGAACCCCCAGGAGTGTGGTGAAAATTGCCATCACCATTACAGAGATCTGAAGTGCTTTTTTTCGCCCCAAACGGTCTCCAATAACCCCAAAAAAAATTCCACCCAGGGGCCTGATCAGATACCCCACGGCAAAGACACTGAATGCGCTGATCAAGGAGGCGAGCTTGTCTTCGGAAGGAAAAAAATTTGCACCGATTATGGGTGCAAAATAACCATATACTGCAAAATCATACCATTCAAGTGCATTGCCCACAGAACCGCCTAAAAGGTTACGAAGTATAGATCCGGTCTTTGCATTGGAGCTAACCATCATTCCTCCTTTATATAATCATATGCCCCTATTTTCCATGAACCTATGAATTGAAAATCAAAAATAATTTTTTTATCAATTTATAACTGCCTGAAATCTGGTCATTTTTGAAAAAAATTGAAATTCTGACTTTATATTGTCAATATAAAGAGATTATGTCAAAATAGTTTTAATGTTTTTTTCAAAATCTGATTTTTTAATGTGGCGGAATCACAAAGAATTTTTAAAGATAGGATTTTCTATGGATAAAATGATTTGGGATGAAACTTACAGTGTGAACGTATCGGAGATTGATCTCCAGCATCAAATACTCATGGAAATGAGCAATGAATTAAATGATGCAATTAAGGAGAAAAAAGACAATCATGTTTTGGGGAAAATTATTAGCGGCTTGATTAGTTATACTGAGACACATTTTAAAACCGAAGAGAAATATTTTGAACAATTGAGCTATCCTGATACAATAGAACACATTAAGGAGCACTCATTATTTATTCAAAAGGTATCAGAAATTATAGATGCCATGGATACTGAGAAACAAACTTTATCCAGTGATGTAGTAAAATATCTGAACAAATGGTTGAAAATTCATATAAAAGGCACTGATAAAAAATACTCGACTTTCTTTAATGAAAAAGGATTATTTTAAATTTTTTATAGCTCGATAGTCAAAAAATTAGTTGGAAAACTCGGATTGGTTTTTATCTCTACAAAAGAATTCTCAAATTATTATTGAGTACACGTTTTCCATTGAAGTTGGTAAATCATATTGGCTTCTACGTCTACTGTGTCTAATTGGGCATACGCATGCTCATCAGTTGTTTTATTTTTATAAGCCTTAAGACTTGTATTTGCTCTTATAATGGCATCCTTCCCACAGGCGGACCATGTTTTTGTAGCAGCAGGAAACTGATCGTTCAAAAAAAAGTCTTCATCAATCCATTCACTATCATTGGACCATGTTTTTGAAAAATATTCACCGGTATTTTCTCCGGCAAAGAAGTATTCAGCATTAAAACTGGCATATGCACTCGGAGGTACACTTACGTAACCGCGATAATCCAGTGCAATAAGAGCAACACTGAATCCTTGAGGTACGTGAACACTAACTCCTAAATTACAACTTTTTCGATCGCGACCAATGCTGGACTCGGATGAGTTTGCAATATATTCATCAAAGAAAATGCTAATCTTAGAATGATCAGGAGTCATAATGGCGCGCGCTGTATTTTCAGGGCACCCATTTCCCCCATAATCAAAATCATAAATATACCAGTCGTCTGAAAAACTATTTGTGGTCAGGATCAATCCAAATACTAAAGCCAATACAATGAACATCATCTTTTTCATCATTTTTTCTCCATTTTATTATTTTATTAAACCAATCCGAGTATCCTTACAGTTAAACGTATTATTTACTTAAATAGATGACAAAATTTTCTGAAAGATTTCATTTAAATTTTTCTGGGAGATAATTTCATTTCGATTAATTTATATATCAATAAGTTGTCTGTTTTTATGGGGATTTGTGTCCTTTTGTGCAATTATATCCAATATGTAAAGAAACATTTCTCGCTTTAATCCGGATTATAAAAAGTAAGAGCTATTCAATGGGTTCTACTCATGGTTCCATCCGAATGAGATGTAGCTAGTAAGATTAAACTCTGGTTTTATTTTGTAAGAATTCAGGTTTCCGTTAGGGTAAGGTTTTGAGTATATGAGGGGATAGAGAGAATGAGCAGAGCCGTTACTGCGGTTATAAGTGTAAGTGCTGATTTTATTGAGGTTTTTTGCATTTTTTTTAAATCTCCTGAAGCTTAGTAAATTTACAAGTCATATGATAGCTTGTAGACTCGGTAACATGAGAATTGTTTTAAAAAGAGCTGGGTTGAATATATAAATTTTGAACAACCCAAGCAACTGATATCAACATAAATCAAAATTGTAAAGTAGTTTTATACTAGAATACGGAATAATGATTGTTTTGGAGGAATATTTTTTAAATTCGAGAGAGATGACAAAATAAATTTACCGATCCTTTTTTGTTTTTTCTTTACCGAATGCAATAGATCATTTTTATAATCATCATACCTTCCTGAAAACGCCGATCATATTAAGTAATTATTATTGTTTTGATGATGAAGGTTAAATTCTTTACAGATAAAAAAAAAGGATTTATTGTTTTGTGATTGAATATATGATGAAGGAGTAAAATATATGTCTACTGTTGCTACACTCTTTTTCCACGGAACCAAATATTCCAGAATGAACAAGGAGTTGATAAGTGAAATAAGCAGACTTGTCAATGCCGAACTTGGAAGATGATATCTATATTTCCAGCCTCATTACTAAATATATTGTTTTTTTAAGAACCAGGAAAGCTACCGGGTTCTTTGGTATTTGTGACAAAGAATCCGGTTATGACTATATGGGGGCTCATAAAAAAGAAGCCGTCTCCAGATATAAACCACGTTTTTTATTTGACTTTGGGTAAACTTTTGGATGAATATATTTAATATGATATCCTGTTGAATAACATCTTCCAAAAATTATCTTATTTTAAATCTGCTCTCCATCCGATCTGTGCCGAATTTATTATAGTGGTGTCTTATTTTTATTGACGCCTTTCGAAGATAAAATAATGTAATCTTCCCTTAAGGAATTCAACAAGTTATTGGTAAAGTTTATAGCCAATTGATCAAGAGGCATTATGAATACATTACCACAACCCTATATTTTAATTTCCATGATGGGCGCTATCTTCTGGATTCTTACCTATCTGATGATTATTAAAAGGGGATTTCAGGATAAATCATTTGGAATACCTCTCTGGGCGCTCTCAATGAATATTTCCTGGGAGTTTATCTACTCATTTGTCGTACCTTCACCAATGCCACAGCGATATTGGTGATTTATATTGTCCTCGTATTTAACAAGTGTAAAGCCCAGGGATTAAATCCGTGGAAACGAATTTAAGGGTTTAATTGCTTTTAATTAAACCAAGTTCGTGAAATAGGCGGTATTTATCCCAGTCAACCCAGCTTTCAGCAATTTTATCCTGGGCGAATCGGTCAATTTCTACCCCCGTCCAGGTAACCCGTTTATTGGTAGGAGCAAGCCCCATGTATTCACCGGTCTGGGTGGCTGTGAACTCCCATCTGGTGGCCACAAAATTTGCTTCGGCAATCTGATTTAAAATACGAACCTTTGAATTCGAAAAAGAGTTGTGATAATCGTCAACAAGTTTTTCCCATTGTTTCAAACTCTTTTGGGACACGCTTCCGGCCACATCCGGTTCCTGGTGTGATATATTTAACCCTATTTAACCCTATTTTATCTTCAGGAAGTCAGGGTTTTTAAAATATCCTCCTTGCCGATGATACCAATTACTTTCTTGCCTTCCACCACGGGGATGGTGTGGAAATGCTTTTCCACCATGAGGCTTGCGATTTCCGATACCGGTGTATCGGCGGTGATGGTGGTTACTTTTGTAACCATGGCCTGCTCCACCTTTGTTGCCACCATTTTCTGGAATTGATCGTCCAGTTTTTTTGAAGAAAACAGAGGAAAAATACTGTCAAGAATAGCAAAAATAGGGGGGATTGGAATATTTTTTTGCTGGAATATCAGATCACTCTGGCAAAGGATACCGATAAGTTGTCCGTCGTTGTCCACCACCGGCACTCCATTAATGTGATTTTTGAGCATGATTTCCACGGCCTTGGGAATTTCTGTGTCCGGGCTGATGCTGATGATATTTGTCGCCATGATATCTTTGGCAGTGATCATGATATCCTCCTTATGGTGGTTCCCGGGCGATTTGAGCCCGGGGATTCCTTTAATATACATGAATTGCCGGGACAGGTAAAGCGTTGTCCACCGAAATTCAGGGGACAGATTATAGGGAAAATTCAGATTTTAAAAAAATCAGGATCCGGGGCTGATCGGTCAGGATCACTGTAAAATAGCGGCAATCCTGACCAATGGGAAAAGCTTAATGGGATGGGGCAGGGGTGTGGGATTGTTTTTTTGTTCGTTTTAAATTTGCTAAAAAATTATAGATGATCAGGGCTGCAAGGATCAGGGCCGCTGCCAGTTGAACCTGGTGGGGAATTAATTGGGAAGCCTGTCCTGCTACTGCCTGGGCCTTTATTCCCATAAATCCATAAAACCAGTCCACAAAAAATCCCATTGCAAGGGAGCAGGCCGCAATCATGGAAAGGTAGATTATAAGTGCCCTGGTATTGAAAACATTTTTGACTATGGTCATGGTAGCGGCATTGGTGGCGGGTCCCGCCAGTAAAAATACCAGAGCGGCTCCGGGGTTTAATCCCTTGAGAATAAGTGCGGCTGCGATGGGGGTGGAGGATGTGGCGCACACATACATGGGGATTCCGGCTGCCAGCATGATCAGCATGGCAAAAGTTTGATGGTCATTGGCCCAGAGGGTCAGGTCATTTGGGAAAAAGAAGGTAATTATTCCAGCGATGAAAATACCAATGATAAAGGGTTTGGCAATGTCGATGAGCAGTTCGCCATAGGCATATTTTATGCCTGAGATCAATCTTTTTGCCAGGGGGGCGTCTTCGGGTACACCTGCTCCACAGGTGGTGTTGGAGCAGCCTCAGCCGCCGGTTTCTTTCATGGGCATAAATGGGGCCGGGGTTGGCTTGGTATTACCCCAATAATTTTGAACAATACCCGTGCATATGGCGGTGAAAAAACCTGCCACCGGCCGGATAATAGTCAGGACCGGATCAAGCATGGCATAGGAGATGGCTATGGAATCAACTCCTGACTCGGGGGTGGCAATCATAAAAGACAAGACGGCTCCATCGTTGGCCCCCTGTTTTTTCAGCCCCGTTGCCACGGGAACCACCCCGCAGGAGCACAGGGGGATGGGAATACCGAAAAGTGCGGATAAAAATACAGGTTTGATTTTACCTGTTCCCAGGTATTTTTTAATTTTATCGGCCTTGAAAAATACATAGAGAACGCCTGCCACAAAAAATCCGAAGAGCATGTAGACGGAAACATCCAGATAGATATTCCAGGATTCTTTCAAGATTTCATATACTATATTCATTGGGGGCTATCCTTAAGGTTTTAATGTTTGACATGGGCAAGACTCATGTGGATCAGGGAGATCACATGATCGTCATCGAGGGTGTAATAGACAATTTTTCCCTCTCTTTTGTTTTTAACAATTTTTAAAGTTCTCAAAATCCTGAGTTGATGGGATATGGCCGATTCGGTTTGGTGACAGATGGCGGCTATGTCACACACACAATGTTCACCGTTTAATAATGCCAGCACGATTTTAAGCCGTGACGGGTCACTGAGTGCCTTGAAAATTTCTGCCATTTCCACAATCTCTTCCTGGGCTGGAAGGCTTTTCAGAGTTTTGGCCACTTCGACTTCGTGGATACATTTATCAGTGCATAGGTCCATTTTCTTCACCTCTTCATTTGAGCAATTGTTCATATGTATAGAATAAGATTTCCCCCATGTCAAGGATAAAAACCAGGGGATGTTGGTTGGTGCAATGGTGGTGGATTAAATAAAAGGGTTTTATTTGGGTGGGAAATTTTCCATGACGATACCGGCATCCAGGACTGCTGTGTAAATCAGGTTGGAATGTTTTTTCTCCTTGATAATACCGTCGGACCCAATTTCCATGTAGGAGGGGCTGATGGCGCCGCCAATGGCGTATATTCCCTTTACATTGGTTTCAAGGTGATCCGAGAGCATGAGCAGGCGTTCTCCCTCTTTGGCAATCTTGCAGATGGCACCGGTACAGGTGATTTGCTGGAGATGCAGGCTGTCAAAAATAGCAGAAGGCCCGTGGGTGCCGATGCAGGCAATGACGTTTTTCATGGGAAAACTCATGCCCTGGTAAATATATAAGTCATTACCCAGGGAAAGGTCGGATGCCTGGTGGATATAGAGTCTATCGATTCCGTCTGCATCCACTTCTCCTATCTTTGGGACCGCCCTCTGGAGAATCTTGATCTGGCCGCCCAGCAGCATCTCTTCTCCAAGATCCCGGGCCGTGTCTTTATTGATTTCAAATTTTTCCTTGATATGGGCCCAAAAAACGGAGGTGGTATCCTTGGCTTCCCTCTTGATTCTGGAAAGGGATGCCACCACGTCTGCCGCAGCATTTCCTCCGCCTATTACCAGAACATTGATGCCTATGTAGTCTTCCCCGTTTTCGATATTCCTGGCCACGGTTTTTGCTTCTCCATATATGCCAAGATCGTTGGGAATATTACTGCCAAAGGCCAGAATTATATGGGAGCTTAGATAGGACCCCAGGTTTGTTTTTACCATGTAATCGGGATAGTTTCCTTCAATGGCCTTGAACTCCTCATCGAAACGGATTTTAAGATCAAGATTCTTTACGACGCTTCTTGCCTGGTCAATATAGGTTTCTACAGGGACTCTTTCATCGGGTGGGCGGACTTCATCCACAGGAAATGGCTGGGTATATCTTTTGGGAATGGTGGGATAGACTTTTTTCCCCTTGGGATAGGTATCAATAATTCCCTGCATGGGGTTGTGGCCTTTTTCCAGGATGAGATAGGACAGGTTTTTTCGTTTTGCCAATATCCCGGCTGCCATCCCGCCTGGTCCGGAGCCGATAATGATCATGTCCAGTTTTGCCGGCATGGGCTCCCTCCTTAAATTGCAAATTTTAATTTAAAGGATAATTGAGCTTTAATTTTACCACAGGGATCAGGAAGTTGTCTATTTAAACTATTTTAAAATCAAGGTATCTATGGCAGTTATGGAATAACCGCCATGGGCGGACCAGGGATTTTACCCTTGGTTCCGCCCACAACAAAGACTGAAACTCTCTTTTAGTATATCGGGAGTTTCATATAAAAATAGTCCATCGTGGCTGACCAAAGATGAAAGGAATATTGGATGGAAGATGATATATTAATACACAATGGCCTGTTGTTGACAATGGAATCGGGGTTGCCGGCCATCAAAAACGGGGCAGTAGTGATCCGGGATACAAAAATTTATGATTGCGGTCCCCAAAATAAAATGGATTTGGGTGGGCTTAATATTCAGGCTGATAAAAAGATTGATGCCCGGGGGGGGATTATTATGCCCGGTCTTGTCAATTGTCACACCCATGTGCCCATGTCCATGTTCCGGGGTCTTGCCGATGACCTGCCCTTGGATGTCTGGCTTAATGAGCATATTTTTCCTGCCGAGGCAAAGCATCTTAACCCGGATTCGGTCAGGCAATGGAGTCGTCACTCCTGTAGGGAGATGCTGCTTTCCGGGACCACCACCTGTTGTGATGGTTATTTTTTTGAGGTCGAGGCTGTAAGGGGTATGGTGGAATCTGGAATCCGGGCGGTGGCTGGCCAGGGTGTGATCGATTTTCCAGCTCCCGGGGTACCGGACCCCGCCCACAATATCCGGGTGGCAAAAGAGTTTGTAAAGCAGGTTAAGGATTTATCTTCCCGGATAACCCCTTCAATTTTTTGTCATTCTCCCTATCTTTGTTCAAAAAAGACCCTGGTGGCAGCCAAAAAGATAGCCGAAGATGCCGGTATTCTTTTCCAGATCCATGTGGCGGAAACAAAAAATGAAATTTCTCTGATACAAGGGCTTGAAAAAAGATCTATTATCGGGTTTCTGGATGACTTAAGTCTTTTAAATGAAAATACCCTCCTGGTCCATTCGGTGTGGATCGATGATACAGACATTGAGATTATCCAAAAAAGATCTGCCCGTGTGGCCCATTGTCCAGAATCTAATATGAAGCTGGCATCGGGTATAGCACCGGTTCCCAAACTTTTGGATGCGGGTATTGCCGTGGGGCTTGGTACCGATGGAGCGGCTTCCAATAATGACCATGATCTTTTTGGTGAAATGGATATGGCAGCCAAGCTTCACAAGGTGGCCTGTATGGACCCCTGCGTCATGGATGCCAGAACCTGTCTTCGGATGGCCACCATTGAAGGGGCCAGGGCAATCGGTCTTGATGGGCGTATCGGTTCCCTGGAAAAGGGAAAACAGGCGGATATTATTATAGTGGATGTGGATAAACCCCATATGGTGCCCATGTATGACCCTTTTTCCAGTCTGGTTTATTCCGCTAAATCATCGGACGTATCCCTGGTTATGGTTGATGGTGTTTTACGGGTCAGGGAGGGAAAATTGTTATGAAAAAAAATTTAGCCTGCCTGCCGGAGCAGGACAGGCAGACGGTGGAATAATCTTTGTTGGACCGATGGGGGATTTGGGGTTGTCACAAATAAGATTCCGGTATATAAACCAGACTAAGAAAGAGTGAACAGCATTTAAAGGGGCGGTCCATGGATGAGTTCCGACAGATGACATGATTCAAAAGGTTTGTGACACCGATATTTTCTATGAGATTATTGGACAGGGTTTTCCTGTGATTAATATCCATGGGTACGGCATCGATCATTGTTCAATGAAGGCCAGCCTGGAACCTCTTTTTGCCGACAGGAACGGATTTCAACGTATTTATTTTGATCTGCCGGGTATGGGCAGATCCGGGGCCAATCCCCGGATTCTCAATTCCGATGACATGCTGGAAGTGGTGATGCAGTTCATAGATTATCTGCTCCCCCGGGAACAGCCCTTTATTCTTACGGGACTTTCCTATGGTGGGTATCTTGCCCGGGGTATCCTCCATAAAATGTGGGGTCGGGTCCAGGCATTGCTGCTGATCTGCCCCGTGGTCAGATTTCGACGCCGTGGCAGGCAATTGCCGGATTTCAGGCTGTGGGAACGAGATGACGCCCTGGTATCTGCCCTGGAGCCGAATGAATTTGAGACAATTGATCAATTTTTGACCATCCAGACAAAACCTGTCTGGGAGCGATTCAAAGAAGAGATCAATCCCTCCCTGGCTCTGGCCGATTCATGTCTCATGGAACGGATCAGGGATACGGAATTCTCCTTTGATGCGGATAGCCTGGAAACAGCCTTCGATAATCCAGCCTTGATTCTTCTGGGGCGCCACGATGTTGCCGTGGGATATAAGGATGCCTGGAAGGTTTATGATAATTTTTCCGATGCCACCCTGGTGATCCTGGGTCGATGTGGACATTGTCTTCAAATGGAACAGCCGGATTTGTTTAATGCCCATGTTCTTGCCTGGCTTGATCAGATTAAACTTTAATTAAATTACTTGAACAAAAAACAAGTAATTTTCCCACAACTTTATATGAAACTCCCGATATACCAGGAGAGAGTTTCAATCTTTGTTGTGGGCGGAACCAAGGGTAAAATCCCTGGTCCGCCCATGGCGGTTATTATGTTTTTAATCCTTAGAATTAATTGGAAATTTTAATATGGCTGAATATAAAAGATTTAATTTTTTATCAATTATAGGATTGTTTTTATTATTGGTTTTTTGTCCCGTTCTTGTTGCCCAGGAGTTTGCCCTGCAAAGGCCGAAAACATATACCCATAAGGAAGAGATAGTCGGGTGGGTGATGAGTGAAAAACTGGATGGGATAAGGGCCTATTGGGATGGGAGTAAATTGTTCACCCGAAAGGGATTTGCCTTATATCCACCCCCATGGTTTGTTAAAAATTTCCCCTCTTTTGAACTTGATGGAGAACTCTGGAGCAAAAGAGGGGAGTTTGAATTGATCCAATCCATCGTTCTTGATAAAAAACCGGGAGATGGGTGGGAAAAGATCAGCTATAATATTTTTGAGGTTCCCAATGGAAAGGGAGATTTTCTTTCCCGGCTTAACAGGGCAAAAAAATGGTTTGAAACACACAAAAATATTTATATACGATTTATTCCCCAGTTGATGATCAAGGGCAGATCAGATCTTGATGAATTTTTCAATGAAATAGAATCCTCTGGCGGAGAGGGAGTGGTGGTAAAGAATCCGAAAATGCCCTACCATACAGGGCGAACTGCCCATGTTCTGAAGGTAAAAAAGTTTGCGGATATGGAAGGGGTTATAATCGGTTCAACTCCCGGGAAAGGAAAATATAAAGAGATGATGGGTTCTCTTACCCTGGAGCTTAAAAATGGGATAGTTTTTAAGTTGGGCACGGGCTTTACGGACCAGGTCAGAAAAAAGCCACCGCCTCCTGGAACAATAGTGACTTTCAAGTGCACTGGGTTTACCAAAAATGGTATACCTAAATTTGCATCTTTTTTAAGGGTGAGACAAGATTAAAGTGTATCTTGGTGGTCAGTCATTTTTTTCAAGGTGTTTTTCTATCCATAGTTTTACATCATTTAATACCCGATCATGTTCCGGTTCATTGAAAATTTCATGGTAAAATCCATCATAGATATTAATTGTTTTATCTTCTGAGCTGACCAGATCATAGAGGAACTGGGCACCACCGGGATCAACTATTGTATCGGCACTTCCCTGGGCAATCAGTATGGGTAATCGTATTTTTGCACCATTTTGGGTTACATGATCAATCGCTTTTAATAGTTGTGTGGCAAGGCGGGCTGTGATTTTTCCGTTATAAACCAGAGGGTCATTGACATAGGCCTCCACCACAGAAAGGTCACGGCTTATGCCATCGGCCTTCAACTGGGAGATGCCTGTTTTGGGCATCAGGATGGAAAGCATTTTTCCCGCAAGAATAGTAGCCGAAGATAGATGCTCAGGTTTTTTGATTCCCGGGCCCGAAAGAACAGCCCCTGATAATTCATCTTGATATTCCAGCAGGTATGCAGCTGCGATCAACCCGCCCATGCTGTGCCCGATTAAAAAGATCGGTTTTTCAGGTTGCAGGGTTTTGATATGATCAAAATATATCTTCAGTGTTTTTATGAAATCCTGGAATTGTTCCACATAGACCCTTTGTCCATCGGATTTGCCGTGTCCGATATGATCGATCCCATAAACTGCAAATCCTTTCGGAACAAAATGATTGACAAGATTCATATATCGTCCGCTATGCTCTGCTAATCCATGGACAACTAAAAAAATTGCCCTGGGTTCATCTTCTGGTAACCAACATTGATAATAAATATTATCTGCTTTATTGCTTTTTAAATATCCTTCCTGGTGTTTCATTTATACCCCTTTGCGTTTTTAATGCTGGTATTTGTAGGACAGCCGGAACAGATTATTTTCTGTGATGGTTTATGGATAATCATTAGCAAGCTTTGGAATGGGTGTAAAGGGAAAATCTGCCGGTTTTAAGTCCATTCAAATAATTTTAAAAAAACTTGAAAAATCAATCAGGGGAGGTTTTTCGGTATCGATGGTTCCAACCTCAATTATTTTTGCCTCAAATTTATTCTGGTATAGATAATCTGCAATTACTTTTATGGAATTTGCTGCTATATATGGGTCTGATCCAGGATATGTGTTGTACACCACCCCTCTTAGATCTATATTTCTTTGTTTCAGAGCATCAAGGGAGAGCAGGGTGTGGTTGATACTCCCAAGTTTTGATGAGCTGACCATAACCACCGGCATTTTATATTTGTCAATGTAATCGATTATGCTTGACTGCCTGTTCAGCGGGACATGGAGTCCGCCTGCCCCTTCCATGAGGACAAGATCAAATTTTTTTTTAAGTTCAATGGTGTGTTGATGTATGATTTCAGGATCGATTTTTCTTTTTTCCATGGTGGCTGCAAGATGGGGAGAAGCCGGATACTTAAAAAGATATGGGCATGTCCTGTGGTCCATGTCTTCAGGGAATAGATCCACACCCATTATTTTCCGGTGGATCAAAATATCTTCGGAAATACCGGTACAGCCTGTTTGAACCATTTTCTGGGTGATGGTGTTGATATCCTGATGATATAAAAATTTAGCTATCAAACCTGTGGCGATGCTTTTTCCTATATTCGTATCTATTCCCGTTATGAATAATTCTTTGATCAATTGTAGTTTCCTTTTTTTATAGGGTTTGGTTTTGCAGAACTGATTTTATAAGATCCGGCAAAGCTGCGATGTCTTCAGGGGTTATGTCCGATGTTAAAGAGATTCTGATCCGAGATTGATTCTTAGGGACAGTGGGGGGGCGGATGGGAAAAACGAGAAATCCTTTTTCTTGTAAAAGTTTTGATAGTTGTACCGCCCTGTTGTTTTTTTTGGTGATAATTGGAATAATATGACTTTCTCCGGTGTGTTTTATTCCAAGTTTTTTTAGTTGATATCTGAACCACCGGGCCGTTGTATCAAGTTGTTTTCTTTTTTCAGTAAATTGTCCCATCCGGGTTGTAATAAAAAGGTTCCAGTTCATGGCCACCGGAGGCAGTGCCGTTGAATATAAAAGTGGTCTCATCTTGTTTATGAGAACATCTTTAATCCCATTATCAGTGATAATATACGCCCCATGGGATGCTAAAGCTTTTCCCATGGGTACCAGCAAAACATCAATCTGGTCAGCCAGATCAAGTTGGTGGCAAAGGCCAAGTCCCGTTGATCCAAAAACACCTATTGAATGGGCCTCATCCACGTATAAAAGGGCCTTGTGCTTTTTTTTTAATTCAACCAGGGTTTTGATATCAGCCAGATCTCCGTCCATGCTGAAAACCGATTCGGTAACAATTAAAATGCTTTGATATTTGTTTGTGTTATCCCGGAGAATTTTATTAAGAGCTTCCATATCATTATGTTCAAAAATGATGCATCTGGCCCTGGACAGTCTGATCCCGTCCACAATGCTTGCGTGGTTTAAGCTATCGGAAATAATAAGGTCCGGTTTTCCGGCCAATGCCGGTATCAGGCCGATATTTGCATGGTAGCCGCTGTTGAGTACCAGGGCAGCCTGGGCGTCGTGGGCATTGCATAAGGCTTGTTCAAGTTGTGTATAAAGATTGAAATTTCCGGTCAATAATCTTGAGGATGATGAGCCAAGGCCGAATTGGTCGACGCAATTGTCATTGTTGAGTCCCCCGTAAAATTTTTGAATCAAAGATTCCTGGGTTGCAAGTCCCAGATAATCATTGGAAGATAAATTCAGATATTTTTTATGATCAAGCCAGATGTATTTACCCTGTCTTTTTGTGATATGTTTCAATGTCCTGAAAAGACTTTTATCCTTCAGATATGAGAATAGGTTTGTAAAACAAAGGCTTGCCTGGGGAGTATCATTAATATAGTTCATGGATGGCTCTTGTTATACCTCCTGTCAGACTATCAAGGTCTGTATCATTGATAATAAATGGCGGCATCGTATAGATCAGTTTTCCAAAGGGTCTTATCCAGATCCCTTTCTCCACAAATGTCGCTTGAATTTTTTCGACATCAACCGGGGCTTTCATCTCAACCACACCGATGGCGCCCAGGGTCCTGACATCCTGTACACAGTCAAGTTTTTTCAGTTTATTCAAACCCCTTGAAAGACCTTGTTCAATATGGCCGATCATTTTTTCCAGGGAATAGGATAACAGCAGTTTAATACTGGCAATGGCCGTGCTGCAGGCCAGGGGATTTGCCATGAAGGTGGGTCCGTGCATCAATACACCGGATTCACTTTCGGAAATAGTATGGGCAACCTTCGTGGTTGCAAGGGTGGCGGCAAGGGTCAAATACCCTCCTGTTAATGCCTTTCCAAGGCAGAGGATATCCGGTGAAATTCCGGCATGTTCACAGGCAAATAGTTTGCCTGTACGGCCAAAGCCTGTGGCGATTTCGTCAAATATCAGCAAAAGATCATATTGTTCATATAAGCTTTTAAGCTTTGTTAAATATCGGGGTGAATAAAACTTCATGCCCCCGGCCCCCTGAACAACCGGCTCCAATATGACTGCTGCGGCATTTGTGTGGTGCTCTTTTATTGTCCGGGCCATTGATTCAATGGAGTCACCTTCCGGCATATCGGCAAAAAAATGGTCCAGGAGAACATCCTTGAACATTGAGTGCATGCCGGTGACAGGATCGCAGACCGACATGGCCATGAAGGTATCTCCATGATATCCTGATCTGACCGTGATTAACCTGTTTTTTTGGGGTTTGCCCCTGGCCTGGCAATATTGAAAAGCCATTTTTATTGCTACTTCAACGGCTACAGAACCTGAATCTGAAAAAAATATATGTTCCAGGTCAGGGGGGGTGATTTTTAAAAGGAGTCGGGCAAGGTCCACAGCCGGTTCATGGGTGAGCCCGCCGAACATGATATGAGCCATTTTTTCAAGCTGATCTTGTACTGCCTTGTTCAAATCGGGATGGTTATATCCATGTATGGCAGCCCACCAGGAAGACATCCCGTCAATTAAACTTTTGCCGTCACACAGTTCAATTTTGACACCCCGGGCCGATTTGACACCATAGGTTTTTAAAGGATGAGTCATGGAGGTATAGGGGTGCCAGATATGCTTTTTATCAAAGGCCATCATCGATTGTAGATCTGTCATTATAAATTCACACCTGTTTTTGTTAACTATTAAACTGCTTAAAGGTTAACGAAATAGTAAATATTGATCCAGGTGTCAAGTCAATTGAGATGATAAATCCCATTTTTTAATGGATTAAAAAATGGGGTCAGGTTTTTTTAAATAAAAATTAATTAATATCGAGATGAACGGCTGGAGACTGGTTTGCTTCGTCAAATTTGCTTAGAACTTTATCGGAAGGTTTGGCTGTAACTAAACTGACACAAATAATTGAAATAAATGCCAGGATGAATCCTGGAAGCAATTCATACAGATATTGTCCTTCAACATTGAAGTAATTTTTTACAAGATAAATTGAAATGGCACCGACGATCATCCCGGCAAGGGCACCATGTCTGGTTGTCCCTCTCCAGCACAGGGAAAGGATAATTAATGGGCCGAAGGCAGCGCCAAATCCACCCCAGGCATAGCCAACCATGGAGAGGATGGAACCTGTATCATTGGAGGCAATTGTAAAGGCAATCAGTGCAAATCCCACAACTCCAAATCTACTGATCCATGCTTTTTTTTGATCATCAAATTTGTTGAAAAACGGGAGATCTTCCGTCAGAGAAGATGTTAAAACAAGAAGCTGTGAGTCGGCTGTTGACATTACAGCTGCCAGTACAGCAGCCAGGACGAATCCGCTGAAAATAGGATTAAATACAGCGTTGGTAAGAGCCAGAAAAATTCTTTCCTTGTTTCCATCGGGTCCTGCAACGCCTGCAAGGGGTGAAATATCATTGAAACCAATACCAATCAAACCTATGGATGTTGACAGTATAAGGCATATGACCATCCATGACATCCCGACCCGTCTGGCCTTTGGTACATCGGAAACTTTTCTTATTCCAATGAAACGGGCAAGAATATGGGGTTGGCCAAAATAACCAAATCCCCAGGCCATGAGAGAGGCCCCGGTTAAAAGGCTGGTTGAATATTTAAAAGCTTTTGGATTGATCGCTGAAATATCTACACCCGATCCGCTGATGGCAAAGTATCCCATGATCGAACAGAAAGCCAATGCACATAACATCAGCAATCCCTGGATAAGATCTGTCCAGCAGACGGCCATGTAGCCACCAAGAAATGTATAGGAGACTACTACAAAGGTTGTGATGGTCAGGGCAGTAAATTCGCTGGCGCCGAAGGTATGGGCGAACAGCAGTGTCCCGCCTTTGAGGCCCGAGGCAACATAGAGAGTAAAAAACAATAGGATCACAATTGTGGATACAATTTTGAGCACGCCAGATTTGTCCTCAAATCTTTCCGAAAAAAAAGTTGGAAGTGTTACCGTGTTAAGCTTTTCAGAAAGGGATCTTAACCGTCCGGCAACGACCAACCAGTTAATGTAAGCTCCTAGTATAAGTCCCAGAGATATCCATAAACCTTCACCAAGACCGCCGGCAAAGACAGCTCCCGGTAATCCTAAAAGAAGCCAGCTGCTCATGTCGGATGCTCCGGCACTGATGGCTGTTGTGATGGGGCCAAGGGATCTTCCGCCAATGATAAAGTCCTGGTTGTTTTTTGTTTTTTTCATCGAATAGTAACCGATACCGAGCATGAGCATTAAATAAATGGTGAACTGGATGTAGGTTAGAATCATTGTATCTCCCTTCGGTTCTATGATTTAAAAACAAGTAAAGGCACTTCTCCTTCAATAAGCTTATTTACGATGGAAAATATTCAGATCATCAGAATGTTTTCCGGTTAGCGATAGCCCTGAATTAAGCTTCCAGAGCTGTTTTGTAAAATTTATACCTAATAATTATAATGGTTTAACCATTGCTTTATCTTTTTCATAAAAATTCCTCCATGTCAAGGAATATAAAAAGCATGGTAGTAATTTTCCGGAACAAATAGTTTTATAGGCTGTCTCCGGGGCAAATTATAAGTATTTCATAAAATAATATCAATTATTTGCCCCCATGTTTTATAAAAAGTTTTTCAACCATATTTACGATTCCAGTGGTGATTCCATAAGCAATATACAGCCCGGCATTCATATCGGCGGATGAATCAAAAAACAGGTGAAGTTCCGATGCCATATCGTCTTCGGGGTTGCATTATATCCCAGGAACCGTTTTGATGTTTTTGTCGCCGGATCTTGGAGGAAAGTTGAAATCAGGCTATTTAGCTCCTGATGATAATCTGGATTAAATAAAAAAATGTCTTTGTCAATTGGGAGTACAGTTTTTTATTAAAAAAAAACTTGACATTTTTCTTGTTGTTTTGAATAAAGAGTAGAATTCAGGTGCCATAAATGGCTGAATAGGGAACTCCTGTGAGAATCAGGGACGGGCCCGCCGCTGTAATCGGAGACGAAAGCTGCAATTTTAAGTCACTGGTTGATTAAAGCCGGGAAGACGCAGTAATTAGGAGGACCCGAGAGTCAGAAGACCTGCCTGGATGAGTGTTCTAAAATTGTTGCTTCCCGTGGTAAGGAAGAAACAGATCAAATCTGCGGAAAAATCAGGGAATCCCAGATCATTTATCAAAATAATGGTCCGGGTTTTTTTTTGTGAATCTCCCGGCGTTTTTAGGCAAATCAAAAGGGAGAAAAGATGATTAAAAAAGTATCTGCATTTCTTATCGCTTCGGTCTTAATGCTGCCCATTTTAAGTTTTGCTCAGGAATCTTCTGATCAGCAGGTTACCAACACCTTGGATGAAATAGTTGTGACCGCCGGAAGGGTAGAAGAAGAAAAAAAGTTTGTTGTCGCCAATGTTACAGTGATAGATGAACAGGAAATTAAGCAGTTGTCTGCTTTAAATTTAGGTGAACTTCTTGCGCAAAAAGGCATCGGCAGTGTTAAACAATATCCAGGAGATCTTACCAGTATCGGTATCAGAGGTTTTAGAACTGAAACCCATGGAAATGACCTGGAAGGCCATGTATTGATTTTGCTCAATGGCCGCAGGGCCGGGACCGGTAATGTGGCCAAAATCATGACCAAAAATGTGGAGCGTATTGAGATTATCCGGGGTCCTGCTTCTGTTCAATACGGGTCCGCCGCCATGGGGGGAGTGGTAAATGTGATCACCCGGCGTGGCGAGGGTAAAACTAAGGGGTTCGGGGAGTTCTCCCTGGGTAGTTTTAAGTCAAAAGAGGTCAGTGCCGGGCTTTCAGGGGAGGTTAATGGTTTTGATTTTTCCTCAGCCGCCACAGGGGGATCCATTGGTGATTATACCACAGGCCATGGCGTTGAATATGAAAATACCGCCGTTGACATGAGAAAGAGCCTGAGCATGAATCTTGGGTATACTTTTTTGACCAACAACCGGATCGGTTTTATTTATAATGGATTTGATGTGGATGGGGCAGGATCTCCCGGTTATTTGAGTTCCAATGATCTGGATGATTATACCGATAAATCCAATTCGTCCTTTGATCTTATTCTGGACGGCAAAACTGTGGATAAAAGGTTTTTGTGGTCAGCAAGATATTTTAAGGGAAAGGATAAAAATACCTGGGCAGATCCCACCGCCAGTAATCCCGATGGGTGGGGTGATGGTATTTTGTCCCAGCAGGAAACCAAAACCAAGGGAGCCCAGGCCCAGGTCACGGCAAACCGGGGTATTGCCCAGATGACCGCAGGCGTTGATTGGATAAATTATAAAATTGACGGCACCTGGCAGCCCCAGGAATCATCCTATGAGAATATGGCTGGTTTTCTGTTGGGCAAGGTAAAAATTTTTGATGAGCGCCTGGTTCTATCCGCCGGATTGCGCTATGACACCTATGAGGTAGAGGTGATAAAGCCCGCCGGTCAAAAAGAAGATGACACCAACTTTACCCCCAATGTGGGAATCGCTTTTCTCTTGACGGATAATTTAAAACTCAAGGCAGGATATTCCCATGCCTTTGTCATGCCCAGTGCCGACCAGATGGCGGCGGATTATACCAGCTCCTGGGGTACAATTTACGAGGGGAACCCCGACCTACAGCCTGAAACAAGCAAAACCTATGAAGGCGGTTTTGAGTTTTACAAGGGATCGTTTTCCAGCGGCCTGACTTATTTTTATACCGATTTTAAGGATAAAATAGAGTCTGTTACCAAATCCAATGGGAATAAATCCTGGGATAATCTGGGCAGGGCAGTAATTTCAGGGTTTGAAGGTGAGATGGGATTTGATTTAGGTGATTATTTGGGATGGGGTTTTGAAATTCGTCCCTTTGTGGGATTTACCTATTTAACCCGGTATGAAGACAAGGAGACAGGAGAGGATCTCTTGGAAACATCGAACCTGAGTGCGGCCTACGGGATTCTCTTTTCCGATTTCAAAGGATTTAGTGTCCGGTTGAATTTTGCCTATTCCGGGGAAAAAACTGTCACGGATTATGAAAATAAGTCCTACCAGAGGGTAAAACTTAAAGCCTTTACCGTTGCAGACCTGGGTGTATCCAAACTTTTGTTTTCAAGCAAAAAAGGGGGGCAGGTAACCTTGAATGCCGGTATTAATAATCTTTTTGACAGTGAGTATGAATACGTACAAGGATATCCCATGCCCGGCAGAAATATCTATGCAGGATTACGCTATGATTATTAATAAAAAAACTTTCCCTGGAAGTTTGCGACTTATTGTTGAATAAACCATGGTAAAATTTTTATTGGTATATTTTTCCATGGTTTTTTGTCTCATGCCGGCAATGGTTTTTGCCATTCCCCAGGATAAAAATTTTTTATACTTCAAATTTCTGGAGATGAAAAAAGAAAAAAACGGCCAGGTGTCCCAGGCCATTGAATTGGTATGTACTGATCCTGCTGTTGGCGCTGTAAAGGTTTTTTACCGTGAAAACAGTGATCCCGCTGTTTTTTTTGCACCAGTGAAAGACGGCATTGTCACACTTATAGTTGACAAGCCAAGTCGTATCAGTCTATTTGCCTTTTCTACAAACCCCGCAGGTTTTCCAGAAAAAAAACTGGTGGCTCATACCAACCTGGTATTATTTGGTAAATCATCGGTTCCTGCCCCAAGAATTATGGCCGATGATATTGATGTGAATCGGTTTGCGGGTTTGCCGGGCATTGAGCTTTTATCGTCGGAAAATTATTATTGGCACCAGACGGGGCAGGTTTTGAAATTTTGTATTAAGCCTGTCCTTGAACCGGATAGTTCAGATATTGATCCAGGGAATATCAGAATCTTCGTTCTTGAAAACCATAAAATAAGACGTCTTACCATGGATGGAACTTTGGATTTTTCCTATGACCCTGCCCACGATGAACGCCTTAGAAAAACAGGCGTTACTGCCATTCGCCAGGATATTTTATACACAACCATGGAGGAAAAAAACCAGAAATATTTTCTTACCTATTCATTGTTGCTGCATCGATCCAGAAAGGGTTTTAATGATATTTTTTCAGGAGTGTCTGTGCTTGGCACAAGCATGATTTTGTTTATCGGGTTGATCCTGAAAAAAAGGAGAACTCCATGGTAGAAAGCCTAAGGTTGTTTTGCCAGCATATTTCGTTTTTGATAATGATCTATGGAGGGCGTTTGGGGATTCGTCTGGGTAATAGCCTTCCCTGTTTTACCTGTCCCTATGTCAGCGGCTGTGCAGGTCATTGTTACCTTATGGTTTTGCAGAGAAGTTCTGTGGGGTTCCAGACCGCCTTTGATATATTTTTTTCCGGTGCTGTTTTTAATATTCTCTGGCCCTTTGCTGTTTTTCTTCTTTTTTTTATTCCCCTTTCTAAACTTTGGTGCAGTTGGATCTGTCCTTTTTGCCTGGTCCAGGACTGGATCTCCCTGGTGCGCAAAAAATTTTATATCCGGGAAATGATTTTGACCCGGAAAACCAGAAATAATATAAAACCCGTTAAATATATACTCCTGGTATTATTGATTACCATTCCCCTTGCCATTGCAAATTTCAATCTCCATTCGGACTGGGCCCTGCCCTTTTGCCAGATCTGTCCTGGAAAACCAATCTTGCCTTTGTTCCAAGGAAATTGGAGTTATTTTCACATTAATTATACCAATGGGATAACCATGGCTTTTTCCTTTCTTTCCATGGTAATCACCGGTGGTATGCTTGTGGGGATGTTTTTCAGGGAACGGTTTTTCTGCATGTTTTGTCCCATGCTGGCTCTTATGCATCTATTAAAAGCAATAAGTCCTGTTCGCTTTGAAAAAAAGATCCATACCTGTACCGGCTGCGGTAATTGTGAAAGGAGTTGCCCCGTGGATATACCGGATGTTCACCTTGAAAAAGTAAAAAAAAATGTTTTAACCCAGGATTGCATGGGATGTATGAGTTGTGTGGAAGCCTGCCCGGCGGATCACACCCTGACCTTTAAGTGGTTTGGTTTCCGGCTTTTTTCTTCATCACGATCCTATCTTAGCCGAAAATGGAGCCAAAAATGACCCAGCCCGAAATTAATCCCCGCCTTTTACGTCTACAGTTGAAAACCCGGGAACAAATCAAAAAAGAAACCTGTGACCAGGCAGCAAAGATCAAGAATCGCGACGATTATATAAAGGCCCTTGATCCTTTTCTGGAAAGTCTGGCCCTCAGTCTGTTTCCAAAAAAGTTTATTGAAAAGGCAGTTATTGCCCCTGTTATGACCATGTGTATCCAGGCCCCCATGGAACTTTTTTCAGCCGCAGGTTTGCCAGTATTCAAGCTTGCCTGCGGGTCCCATGCAGCCGGAAATCTTGCTCCCCTTCAATTTCCGGCCCTGACCTGTCCCATGATCAAATCCTTGGCAGGCCTTCTTGATCCCCAGTCCGGCCTTGATTTAACCCGGCAAAGATTTGTCATTCCCACCACCTGTGACTGGGTGGTCAAGTTTAGTGAATTGACAGGGCTTTATGGCAAGGCGGATATCCATTTTATGGAGCTTCCCCATTTAAGGGAAAATGAGCGTTCATCCCGCCGCTGGCTGGAAGAGATCCAGGCACTTAAATCCTGGCTTGAAAAGGCAGGCCAGGGAAAAATTACTCCAAAGGCTCTTCATGCAGCCATACAATGCCATGCAAAGGCCTTTGAACTCTTTGCCCGGCTCATTGAACTTAAACGCTCTCAGCTCATGCCTGCCATCCATTTTGCCCTTATTGCCAATGCCTTTGCCTATCAGGATATAAATTTTTGGAAAGATAATGTCAGGAACTATATTGATAATTTAAAACCGATGGAAAATACTTTGGCCCCGGTTCTTTTGATCGGCAGTCCCATTGTGTTTCCCAATTATAAGCTTTTACACCTCATGGAAAATGCGGGTATGGCAGTGGCGGCCGATGATATCTGTTCCCTTGAACGAATCTTTCCAGGAGCTGTCACCTTTGAGGACAAATCTGAATATGCCCTGTTGCGCGCCCTGGCAGAGCGGAACCATAAGGCCTGCACCTGCCCTACTTTTGCCGATAATGAAAGACGGATCAATGGTATTTTCAATATTCTTGAAAAAGAACAGATTAAAGGTATTATTTTCCATGTACTTAAAGGTTGTCATCCCTATGAAATGGAGTCGGGTATGCTGGAAACCCAACTTAAAAAAAAAGGCTATCGGTTTTTAAAAATTGAAACCGACTATGTTAAAGAAGATGAACAAAATATTGTCACTCGCCTGGAAGCCTTCAGGCGGACCCTTGGCTCTTAAATAACCGCCATGGGCGGACCAGGGAATTCACCCTTGATTCCGTCCACAACAAAGATTGAAACCCGCGCCCAGTATATCGGGAGTTTCATATAACCGGCATGGCCGGAGCATGGTCTTGGCTCCGGCCACAACAAAAAATGAAACTACCATGATTACAACACCTTGGGTGAGAGTTTTATATAAAATACCAAAGGATTAATAAATGGAAATAGGCATCGATGTGGGCAGTACCGGAATTAAAATTGTTTTTGTGGTACCAGGAAAATCGGGTAATCCTGACCAGGTTGTCTGGAAAATTGTCATGCCGACAAAACCCGGTCAGTCCGCCCTGGTAAATGATCTTATTCAACAGGGCCTGACCGCCATTGGGGAATCGCCATCCGGGATTGAAAAGACCTGTGTGACAGGCTATGGTAGAAAATTGATCCAGTCCACCAATCATGTGGTGGATGAAATATGGGCCAATGCCGCAGGGATAACCTATCTTACCCGGGGTCGTGCCAGAACTTTGATCAATGTGGGAGGCCAGGATGTTAAAATTATCAAGCTTACGGAATCGGGCCAGGTCACAGATTTTAAAATGAACGACAAATGTGCGGCAGGCACGGGCAGATTCTTTGAAATTGCTGCTAATATTTTAGATACCCCCCTGGATGATTTTCACACAAAGGATATTGAACCTGTAAATATTAACTCCATCTGTGCGGTTTTTGCAGAGAGCGAGATTGTTTCCCTGTTAGCCAAAGGCGTCAATAAATTTAGTATAATCAAGGGTATCAATAACGCCGTGGCCAGAAGAATTGCTGCCCTTGCCGGTAATGGTATCCTGGATGGGGATGTATATATTGATGGGGGGCCAGCCAACAATAAAGGCCTTGTGGAAAGCCTTGAAGATCAACTTCTCTGTGATATCAAGGTAGTTGAAGAGCCGCAGTTTACAGTGGCTTTAGGCTCTTTGTATGTTGATTAGTTAGTGCTTGAACGACAACTCACCCATCTGCTGCGTTGCTGCAAAAGTTTGAAATCCTCATGTACTGGAGTACACTCCGGTTTCAAGCTTTCTTGCGCCTTGCATATGGGCAAGTTTTCATCCAAGCACGGGTTCTCGGTCAGGCACTAGTTAGCTTTGATTTGCTCAAGGGCCCGGCGGGCGGCCTTTTTTTGTTTTTTAAAGTTTGCGGCCTTTAAAAAGGCTTTTTTGGCCCGGTTCAGCTGGGTGGTGTCAGGTTTATCCTGGCCCATGGTGGCATATCCCACCATGAGCCAGGTTTGTCCCAGCATGTCCGGGGCATTGTTTGTCGAATTGTGGGCCCTATAAATCATTTTTTCTGCCAGTTCTTCGTAGGCTTGTGCCGCCCTTGCATATTTTTTTTGTCCATATAAAATCTGGGCCTTCAGGTTAAGCAGTTTGATATTCCGGGAAGTTGATAATCCTTTTTTAATCCAGTCAAGGGCTTTGTCCTGGTCATGGGCCATCAAATAAGCCTGGCTGATTTTTAAAATTGTTTTTGGGGCCGGGGTTTTTTCCAGGCAATTTTCATAGAGCTGTGCCGCTGTCCCCGGCACATCAAGGGTGAGATACAGATCCCCTGCCAGGGTAAGTTCTTTTTGGGTCATGGGGGTGAGATATCCGTAGATGATAAGGGAGGATAAACCTTCGAGAAGATTGTTGTTGTTGAGCTGTATATGACATAGGGCTTTCCACCATTTAGGTTCCAGGGGATCTTGCCTGGTCAGGAAATTGGCAAAGGTCAGTGCTTTTTCTTTCATTTTCAAGGAAAAATATTGATATAAAAGGATCTCCTGCCATTTTTTTTTGTTCTTTGTTTTTGCAGCTAACTCTTCAAGGGTAGGCAGGGCCTGGGAGTAGCGTTCCATGGAGAACAGGATGTTGACAAGGCTTTCTTTCCAGGCAAGACTGATTTTATCTGGATGGGTGCTTCTCAGGCGTTCAAAGACAGCCAGTGCTTTTTCCGGTGTGTCTGCCTGGAAATAGCAGATTGCAGCATAGTATAGATGAATGGGTTTAGTGGGGTGGGAGGTTTCGTATCCTTTTTCAAATGCAATTGCCGCCCGTGTAAAATGATCTGATTCATACAAACTTTTTGCCAGATTCAGCCAACCTGCATAAAAGCCGGGATTTTTTTCCACCGATGCCCGGTAGTTGCGGATGGCATTTTGGATGAAGTTTTTATTTTTTTTGTTCTGATTATCTTGTTCGGCAAGAAAGAGATAATAATTGCCCAGAAGGAAAGGTACATAGTAGTGGATATTATTGTTTTTTTTCTTTTTTTTATATTTTTCCAATAGAGTAACGGCTTCAGTGATTTTCCCGTTTTGGAATAACCTTTGGGCATCGGTAACCCAGATACTGACGGCTGGAGGCAATCTGTCTTTGTTTATATTTGCCGCCCATGCATTTTCCAGGGTCGGAAAAAAAATAAACCCGATAAAAATAAAGATGATGACCATGGGGGCAGTAATCGGGAAGAATTCGGGACGGCTGGGTTGTTTCATTATTTTTCCAGTTTGAAGCGTATGGTGGTCTGGGCCCGGGTGGCAACCGGTATGCCTTCTACTGTTCCGGGTTTAAATTTCCATTGGGATACGCAGGCGGTTACACTTTTATTAAATATGTGTTCTGGTTTTGCCTCAAGGATTCGAAGTTGTTGAACTAAACCCTTTTTATTTATGAGAAATTCTACTGTCACATATCCTTCAATTCCCCTCCTGGTTGCCAGAATCGGATAGATGGGCGGAAGTTTTACCAGGGGGGTAAGGGGGGAATCCAATTCTCCCATGGTATATTGGGTTTTTAGAATGGGGGCTTTTATGGCTTCAATACCCGGCATTACAAGGTTCATGGAGGTCTTGGGCAGTTCGGAGTTCAGTTGAAAGGCAAGTTGCGGCTTGATATCCATGGTCCGTTGTTTAAAGGAGTTTGAATTTGCCCCGGATACTTTTTTTCTTGATTCTGGTTTATCGGGTTTGGACTTACCGGGTTTAGATTCCCTTGGTCGCTCCGGTTTTTTTGGGGGAGGTCTTTTGATCTGGACGACCTGTACCTGGGTGATATTTTCCAGGCCCTTTGGTATGTTGGGATTTTGGTGGATCAACCCGGGCATGAGGCCAAAGAGGCCGACATTGAGCAAAATAGAACCAATAAGAGCAAAAGCCCAGCCCGGAAAGGATTTCAATGAAGGCATGGTTCTATTAACCCCTTGTATCCGGAGTTGCGGCGATGGATACATTTTGGGCACCTGCAAGCTTGCAGGCATCCATGATATTAATCACAAGGCCTGTAAGACTTGCCTTGTCTGCCACAATCACCACATCACCGTCGGGATTTTCCGTCAGGGCTCTCTCCACATTGGATCGGACCGCTCGAATATCCACCTGGTGCTTATTAATATGGATGGTGTTTGCCTTTGTAACACCTATGAGGATGACGGGGTTTGTTTTGCTAATGGTTGTAACGGCGCTGGGTCGCAAGATATCCACCCCTGTTTCTTTTACAAAGGAGGTGGTGACCAGAAAAAAAATCAATAGAATAAATACCATGTCAATGAGAGGAGTCATATTTAATTCAAGGTTTTTTGCATTGGTCCGTCGGGCAGCTGAAATATTGAGCATGAAAAAAAATTTCCTTTATGGAAAAAATATTTATAAAAATCGTTTTAGGTGAATGCCTGTGGCAGCGATTTTGTATTTTAAATTATTGGCCCTTCTGGTTAAAAATCCACCCATGTAGAGGCCGGGGATGGAAATCATCAGCCCTGTCTGTGTGGAGATAAGTGCCACGGAAATGCCGCCGGCCAGGGCTTTGGTATTTCCAGTGCCAAAAAGGGTGATGACATTAAAGGTTTCCATCATTCCCAAAACTGTGCCTAAAAGTCCCAAAAGGGGGGTAACTCCTGCCAGGATGTTGATAATGGCAAGATAGGTATCAAGGGATGAGACAAGTTTTACAACAATTTCATCCAGGATAAATTCATCCAGCTTGGGGTCATGGCTTCTGGAAGATAAAAATTGTCTTACCAGAAGCGAATTGATGCCCTGGTAACGGTTATCTGGCATCTGGCCCGCTTTTACCAGTTCTCCTGCCCTGTTCCGGGAAATGTTTTTGACATAAAGTCTGTGCATGAAAAGCACCCGGTTAATGATCAAAAACCACATGAAAAAGGATATTACCAGGATGGGGATCATGACAACCCCGCCTGATTTAAGATAGTTTTCCATGGGAAATAAAAGTGTTTTGATCATGATCCTATCGTCTGTCCTTGTTACGTTTTTTAAAGACCAGATTGACGAAGGCCACGGATTTTTCTTCCATCTTGGAAATTTGTGTTTCAACTCTTCGGTTCAAAAAAGTGTGGGCTACCATGATGGGGATGGCCACGGCCAGGCCCAGCATGGTGGTGACAAGGGCTTCTGATATTCCTCCTGACATCATCCTGGGGTCGCTTGCTCCATAGTAGGTGATCACATGAAAGGTGTTAATCATGCCGGTGACGGTTCCCAGAAGGCCCAGTAAAGGAGCTATGGCCGCCAGCATTCCCAGGGTGGACAAAAAACGTTCAATTTTTGGGATCTCACCTAAAATTGATTCTTGAAGAGCATTTTCCATATCTTCCCGAGTCTGGTCTTTAAAGGCAATTGCCGTCAGCAGCACTTTGGGAATAAGTTTGAATTTTTTGGATTCCAGGAAATCCTGGCAGCCTGCCCAGTCATCTGCCATGATCAGGTTTTTGATGGTTTCCATCAATTTTTTGGCATTTGTTTGCCGGCGTGTAAAAAAGATGATTCTTTCAACGAGAATTAAGCCTGATATTAAAAGGATGATCAATATGGGCCAGACAATGGCTCCGCCTTTGGGAATTTGCTGGGCTAATTTGAGTTCATGGGTCAGTTGGCGGATGGCGTTGCCCTTTGAGATGTCCATATAGACATCATTACTTTTGCCCTGGATATAGGCTGACATCTTACGGCTTATTTCGGCTGACGGAAGTTTGGAAAGAGCAAAATATCTCTGGCTTTGTTCGGAATACAAGAGGAACCCAATCTCTTTGTCCAGTTGATAAATCCCGGTAAAATTTCCCAGGATTAAAAGATTTGCCTCCTGTTCCTTTCCTTTTCTATCAATTATCCGGCCCCGGGTCAGTGCCACCCGGCCGGATAAATTAATCTCTTCAAACAGACGATCTGCTATTTTATTGATATCATCCATTCCGGGAAAATGATCTCCATTGATAATGGGTGTTAAAAATCCATGGCGCCCCGGGATAAGTCCGGATTGAAGACTTTGAAGCATGATAGTTTGCAGATTCTTGGCGTTACTCCCGGCAAATTCTGAAAATTCCTGGTTTACGGCCTGGGTTTTTTCAAGGGCATTGGTAAGTTGAGCTTCCTTGGTTTTTAATTTATTGACCCGGGTATGGATTGTTTTATTTTGGATTTTTATGGTTTTGATTCTGGACCTGAGTTCTGCAATGCCTTTTTTAAGGGCCTGCTTATCATTTTTAATGAGAAGAGCCTTCGTCTTTGCTTGTTTTGCTGCTTCCTGTTTTTCTGACTGGGCTTTTTGAATTAACAGCTTTCGCTGGAGGGCAGCTGCCTTGTAATCCGAGCGCATATCCGATTTCATATCCGATTTCATATCCGGCTTGGGGATGTTTTCCTGGGCAAAGGCGGGTACTCCAGTCAAAAAAAATATTAGTATACCGATGGAAAGGCAGGATTTTATCATTGGTTATCTCCTTTGGGGGACAGGGAGCCCAGGGGAAGAGATAATAGTTCCACGGGTTTTCTTTTTTTAGCTATTTCCACAGCCGAGGATATGGCTGGGAGATAATCATTGGAAAGGGGCTGCCATGAAGCTTTGGCCGGATTAAAGGTGGCGCAGAATTTTTGATCCAGGGATAAAAAGAAGAGGGAAACACGGCCAAGACGGAAGATATTACCCTGGATCTCTTGTGTTCCGATTAAAACCTTGTCCTGGTACACTTCCATGGTGGAACCATATTCTGTTTCAATAAACAGGGTCTCCATCACCTTTCTGTATTTTTGGGCCACGGAAACGCCAGGGTCATTTATTATTTTTTTAAGGAGTTTCATCCGGTCGTTTCGCTCTTTATTCAAAAATGGGAGACCTTCCGATTGAAGGGTGGAAAGCCTTTCAACCACCGTTTCTATAAAAGGTAATAACTCTTTTTGTATTCTCAAGGAGGTCTGTTTTTCTTCTATAAGCTTCTGGTTCAAAATTTTTTTTTGCCGTTCCATTGCCAGAAGTTCCCGGTTTTCCACTGCCAAAGTCTTGTACTCTTGTTGGAGTTGTTCGTATTTCAGGGTCAGGCTTGATCGTTCCTGTTCCCATTGATTCTCTTGTTTCTGGCTTTCTTGGTGGATCTGGATGGATTGTTCAACGTTCTGGGTCACTTTTGCTGTAATATTGGTCTGGCACCAGGCAAAACATGGGGCCAGCAAGAGACAGCACAGGTTTATCATGATTATTGTTTTATGGTTCATAGCCTGTCATCTTTTGTGTTTAGGGGTTTATAGGCATAAAAATTTATTTTTATATTCCAATTTCATTTGTTTGCTTTGCTGCCTGGTCATTTACTAAAAATACCCAGGGTTTTTTGGAAACAGGATTGGGTCTGACCCTGATCCTGGTTTGATAAACTTGCTGGATGGATGATTCGGTAAGCACGGCTTCTGGGGTGCCTGTTTTAAAAATTCGACCATTGTTCTTGTTTAACAGCACCAGGCGATCTGCGTACTCGGCCGCAAGATTCAGGTCATGGAGAACCATGAGAACGGTGAGGGATAATCTGTTTTTCAAGGTGTTGATGAGATCAAGTACCCTGACCTGATGGCTGATATCAAGATGGGCGGTGGGTTCATCCATGACTACCAGAGTAGGTTCCTGGGTCAGGGCCCTTGCAATGGCAGTCAATTGCCGTTCGCCCCCGCTGATTTCATTGAGTTTGGCATCGCCAAAATCTGCAACACCTGTAAGTTGCATATATTTTTCTGCAATTTTCATATCTTTCCGGGTTTCAAAAAACTGGTATTTTCCAAAAAAAGGCAGCCTTCCCAGTTGGACGTAATCTCTGACTGTCATGGCAGCTGGATTTATGGTCTGCATCACTGTTGCCATGTGCTTTGCCAGGGCTTTATTGGATAAATCTTGTATTTCCCGGCCCTGGATATGGATGGTGCCGGCTTGGGGAGTTATACTTTTTAAAATGGTTTTGATAAGGGTGGTTTTTCCGCAACCGTTGGGGCCGATAATCGCCATGAATTCACCTGGGAAAATCGAAAATGAGATATCATTCAAAATTTTTACTTTTTTATATCCAAAACTTACACCCTGGAGGGTTAAAACCGGTTTCACAGTGTCACCTGCTTTCTTGACAGGGCCCAGATGAACATGACCCCGCCGATGATGCCGGTAATAACACCTACTGGAAGCTCCAAAGGAGCAATAATCATTCGGGCAATAATATCGGACAGGGTAAGAAATGCGGCACCAGCCAGGAATGACGCTCCCAGAAGAATTCTGTGATCAGGGCCTGTCAGCATTCTGACAAAATGGGGAACGATGAGACCTACAAACATGATGATTCCAGCTATAGATACACTCAAACCCGTTAAAAAAGAGGCAATGATAAAGAGAATTTTTTTGGTTCTTGTGGTATTGATTCCCAGGTTGGCAGCTTCATCATCCCCTAAAGTCAGTGCATTGAGATCCATACAAAAAATATAGGAGATCAAAAGGGCGCCAAGGGATCCCATACATGAAATTTTGATCAGGGCCGTGTTGGGTTCATCCAGGGAGCCCATGATCCAGAGAACTATGTTCTGGAGATCATCGCTTCCAGATAAGGCCATGAGCAGCATCACCAGGGAAGATGCCACATATGATATCATCACTCCGGTTAAAAGCATTCTGTTGGATTGAACATTTTGGTCTTTGCGATTAAGATTATAGACCAAAAAGATCACAAGGCTGGCGCCGATAAACCCGGATAAAGGAAAGGCAATGACACCGATGACGACATAAAATTTAAATAAAATATTGATACAAACCCCCAGGGATGCTCCCCCGGAAATACCCAGAGTATAGGGTTCAACCAGAGGATTTCTGAACATCCCTTGAAGAAGGGTTCCGGCAAGGCTCAGGCTGCCGCCGATGGAGATTGCCAATAAAATTCTTGGCAGGCGGATACCCATGAGGATACTGTATTCGGCAGTATCTCCTCCCTTCAAAAGAATTTGAGGTATCTGTTTTAGCGGGATACCGGCACTGCCGATGGAAAGGGACAAAAGTCCCACAGCGATTACAAGTGCTAAGAGTCCGAAAAGAATTATCAGCCATTCCTTGATTTTATGGTTCATTGAATTTTACCTCGGGGTGCACCAGGGGCAGGATAAGTTTTAAACCTTTGATGAAGGTGGAAGGTGTGGGACTACAGATCCATTCAGGGTCCACCACATGGACCCTGTTTTTTTTTACTGCATTAATGCTTTTAAAAGACATCCATCCTTGTTTTTCAAGTTCTCCTGCTTTTTTGGAAGTCCCCATGGTTGCGATGAGGATAAGATCGGGATTTTCCCGGATCACCCTTTCTCTGCTGTAGATACCCGAAGATTCCTCAGCTGCTATGTTTATGCCCCCGGTATACCGGATATATTCATTGATGAACATTTCTTTGTTGGCAGAATGAAGGGGTTTTAGTCCGATCTGCAAAAAGACTTTAGGTTTCTTGAGGGCCAGGGTTTCTTGAAGAATTTTATTGGCTTTATTTCTGGCCTTGTCCACAATGAGCCTGGCTTCTTGTGCTTTACCCAGTGCATTACCAATCTTCAGGGTCATTTCGCAGATTTGTTCAAAGGTTTTAGGATTGTGGGTTCTAAGCAGTGGGATGGATTGTTTTTCTAAAATTATGAGTTGTTTTTCCCGGGACAGGGCACTGGAAATTACCAGGTCCGGTTCCAGGCTGATAATTTTTTCAATATTCATCTGGATGACCGATCCGATTTTTTCTTTGAATCGGGCTTGTGCTGGAATATTGCAATAGGTGGTATTGGCAATAAGTTTTTCTTGCGCGCCCAGAAGATAGATGGTCTTTGTGATGATAGGAGATAGTGAGATTACCCGTTGAAAAGGGGGATCAGCCAGGGCGCAAGTTGCCCAAAATCCCATAATGGTTAGGAAAAAAATGAGCTTATTCATGATAATATTTTCCATTCAAGTTACGAAAACCTTGATCTAACTTTTCTAGGGTGCCTGTAAAAATAGCGTTCAGAGCGGTTTTAAGGACAAGGGGTATTTTTTGATCAGGGAGAATATTTTGGATGTTTTCAAGTTTTTTCCCGGCAATCTGTGAGGCAACTACTCTGCACTCTTCCTGAAAAAAAGTTAAATCTTCGATGAGGTTTTTTTCGTAGGCATCACTTACAGCAAGGGCGGATTCTAAAAATGCCGCATATTTTTTTTCAAGCATCAGATGTTCAATGGCCCGGGTAAAGTTTGTTTTGAAAATGGCATTGCCGGGCATATGATTATCGCTTATCTTGGATGCAAGGTTGTACAGAGAGATTCGTCTTTCTTTGAGCCGTTGAAAAATATGGCGGTCAGCGCTGATTTTATTTTGTTTCAAAACGGCTTGCTTTACTCCGGCATAGACGGCTTTGGCTATGAGTTCACCCATTTTTGAATGGCCGCCTGCATTTTGAATTGCTACCCCTTTTCCTTGAACTACTAGAACATTGTCGGTTCCGGTTCCTGTGGCTCCATTGATCAATGGGGTATACGAACTTCTGATATCCATGTCTTCAAGGGCTGCTGTTTTTGCTTCGGTGGCCGTCAGGATAGCCCTGGTCATGGCCCGCTTGGATAATTGCATATTGGTCAGGATAAGAATATTGATGGTGCCAGGCTCATAAAACATGCCGGTGTCCTTTGACATCCGGCAGGCATTTGATAGAACACCGGCCGTGACAATGGCAGTCACCTTCATTTTTTTAAAGCTTTGTTTTATTATGCTTAGATTGTCCATGTCTGCGCCGGTGATTAAAAAGGAAGTAGTTGCCTTTTTTCGTTCATTGGCTTTTAATATGTTGGCCCGGATATCTTCTATTCCTAATCTATGGCCCGGAGCCCAAGTGGGTGCAGGAGAATAATGATTGCCCACTGTCAAAATATTATCCCTCGGGCCTTCAAGGGTTGATACTATGGTTTGGGGTTCCTTAAAATCTACCAGCAAGGTCTTATTGGTAAAATCATAAATATTGCAATAGTTGATAGCGGCAGACTTAACATAGCTTAAATCAAGGTTGATGGGCCGTGACCGGGTGATTTTGACCTGAAGGATATTATTTTCAGGGTTTGCAAATTCCTTGGTGTAGATGGTTGCGGCCAGCCAGGATATAAAATACCCTGAATGGGTGGAAGCTCTGGATGTAAGCTCCTGGGGGAAATAATAAATTTGATGATTTTTTACGGCATCAACATCTTTCCATCCCGGTTGGGAAAAAAAGGCCTGGGCCGTTGCCCGGTCGTCATTGCAGCCATAGATTACTTCTGGATTAAATTTTATCCATTCTTCCAGGTTGATATCGACCGCATTGCCTTTTTTCCCAAAATCAGGAGTGATGCCGCCGGACAGACGAATAAGTTCATTTTGAAAAGAGGGGTTGCCCGGTATCATGATTTTATCCCGGCCCATGAATCGAAGTACGCGTTTTCGCTTGTTGGGAACCGCCCTGGCCAGTTTTTTTTCAATGTGTTCAATTTCCAGTTTATTTTGTTGGACCACCTTTTGGGCTTGGGTTTGGCGGTTAAACAATTTTCCCAGTGCCAGGATATTATCATAGGATTGGGCAATGCTTATAGTGTCATAAATAAAGATGGAGGTTCCCGTTTTTTTTAAGGCTTCCATGATCTGTTTTTGAAATGGTGCCAGGATAATTAAATCCGGTTGGTCTTTATTGATTTGCTTAATGGAAGGTAAAAAAAAATTGCCCATGATGGATTTGTTGGTTGCCCCTTCCAGGGTGGTATCCTGGGAGGTCAAGCCGACTATGGCATTTCTTGTCCCCAGTGCGAACAAGGTTTCGGTGGCTGCGGGTACCAGGGAAACTACCCGGTTGGGTGGCTGTTCAAGAACCAGGTGATTACCCTGGGAATCTGTTACCCTGATAGACGCAAAGCAGGTGTGGTGGTACAGCAGCACCAGGACGATCCATGGGGTCAGAAAAATTTTCAGGGCCCTGTGTTTTTTTTTTGTCAAATTAAATTTCCAGTCCGTTTGATTAAATCAATCTGTCATTTTATATTCCGGTGTGAATCTAAGTTAAACAAAATAGCCCGCTGCCGATCAGATCTGAAATGCATGAACCATAGGAGACAAAAAAAAACCGGATCGATTATGAAAAATCGATCCGGAGTATCCCTCTTTTTAATCCAAGATCCATTAATACTCCTTCCTCCTCGAAGGGTATTAAAACATTTCAGGCAGGTCTTCTGACTCTTGGATCATCCTAATAACTTTTGCCTTCCCGTCAATTTTAAAATTGATAGTGGCAAAAAAATAAAGCGTTAGTCCCCAATTACAGCGGCGGGCCCGTCCCTGATTCTCACAGGAGTTCCCTATTAAGCTTTTTTATGCACCCGAACGCCTATCTATGTATTTTGAATAAATAGTAAAGTCAATATCAAAAAAAAATCTTTCGAAAGAATAATTAATCCTTTGATTTCTATTGATGCTGTACTGTTAGGAGCGAAATCCCCGACTTTATTTTATCTGCCCCCATGTTTTATGAAAAGTTTTTCAAACATATTTACGATTCCAGCGGTGATTCCATAAGCAATATACAGGCCGGCATTCATATCGGCGGATGAATCAAAAAACAGGTGAAGTTCCGATGCCATCTCGTCTTCGGGTTTCCAATAGCAGATCAACAGGGGCAAATTGGGTAAAGGAGTGAGGGCCAGGGATATGTCCGAATCATGATGATTTTCAACTTTCTGTCCATTAAAAAGTTCTATCAGGTCTTCAAACAGGTCAGTATAAGTATCGGCCAGATGCTTTAATGGTTTTTCAGACCTTTGAACAAAAAGGCTGTTCATCTGGCTGCCTCCTTTAAGTTCCCTGAAGGGAATCCATTTTCCTGTGAGTGGAATACCCTTACATTGGAGTACATATTCCAAAACAGGTGCGACAATAAATGGCTTGATGTGAATGTCCGATGATAGCTCTCCATTTGATGCAATTGAAAAGGGTTTTCCAAAAATATTTATGGTGAGGGTTTGATTTGAAAAAACACCACCAACCCGTTTTGCGGCTTGTTTTAAATTGCAGCTTTTTATTTTATGTTTTAAAGCCAGTATGGACTTTTCTTCCTCTTCAATTTTGGACTCTCTATTTTGATCATTCGTGCAGTTGTTAAGGATCGTCGGACTTAAAGCTGGACAAAGATCCAATGTTTTTGTTCCTAAAAACACCTTTGAGGCAAAGGCAAGGCAGGTTGGTTCGTTACATTTTTTGCAATTTGTTTTTTCCAGTAACTTGAATACTTCCATGACGTTTTTAAAATCCGGCATACCAGCTCCTGTTTAAAAAATTATCAATAGTGTATAAACTTTTGTTTATTTAAAACATGGAGTGAAACAAAAGTCTTCCCCCATATGGGAAATTTATATGTTTGCTTATCTTTAATCATTATTTTGACAGCCTGTCCATGATCTTTCGATTGGTCTGGGGCATATCAAATATAATAATTTTCCTAGTAGGAAAGCTGTTCTCTTTCGAAAAAGAGTAATATGACGAAGGATAGACGGGGCCAATAATTGTAATGGTTTAACCATCTTTTTGTGTTTTTTATAAAAAAAAATGATCTCAAAAAATGTAAAAAAAAATGAGGAATTCTAAAGTTTGTCCTATCTTTTTTACTTCCAGAGTATTATACCTTTTATCTATGACGAAAAATAAATTTACCTAGGTAGTTTCACTATTAACATGGAGGATTTTGTTATGAGAAAACTATTATTAATCGTATTTTTATGTTTCAGTTCTTTTCTTTCAACATCAGTTTTCGCAGGTGAGTTTCTTATTGGTTCCGGTATTTATGATATTACGGGACCTGCAGCAGAAGTTGGTATGATGGGGTATTCCATGCCTGATCAAAAAACTTCAGGAATAAATATGCGTCTTCGTTCCAGAGCATATGTCATCAGTGAACCGGATGGAAATGCAAGGGTAGCCTTTGTGTGTGCTGATCTTGCAATGATTTTTCAAGCAGTAAAACAACAGGTGGTAGAAAAGCTTCTTCTAAACCCTTCCCTTGAAGGAAAATATGATGAAAGTAATGTTTTATTGAGTGCAACACATACCCATAGTGGCCCCGGTGGTTATTCTCACTATTTGGCTTACGATGCGATGGTAATGGGATTTATCGAAGATAATCTTAATGTCATCGTCGATGGTATTTATCAATCCATTGTGATTGCCCATAACAACCTGACTCCGGGCAGAATCCAGATCGCCGAGGATGATTTGGATAATTGTGGCTGGCAAAGGTCTTATGATGCGTACATGAACAACCCCGTTGATGAAATTGATCAATATCCTGAAAATACAGACAAAAAAATGACCTTGCTTAAGTTGGTATCCGATCAGGGTAAGGAAATTGGCATGATTAGCTGGTATGCGGTTCATTCAACCAATATCGGTAGTGCCAATACGTTGATCAGTGGTGATAATAAAGGGTATGCTGAATATCTTTTTGAAAAATTAAAGGGAACCGATTATTCGGCTGATAACCAAAATACCTTTGTTCCTTCTTTTCCCCAGACAAATTCCGGAGATGTTTCTCCAAATGTGTATTGGGGCTATCCCGACGGTGTAAATGATGATGCTCACATGAGAATTATTGGTAAAAGGCAGTTTGATAAGGCGGTTGAAATTTATGATTCTGTCAGTGAATATCTTGAAGGGAGTATTGATTATCGACATTCCCATGTTAATTTTGATGAAAAACCGATAGATCCCCAATGGGTTGATGGTATGGCTGGGATAAAAACCTGTTCGTCTGCGATAGGATTTTCTCAAATTGCCGGCAGTACTGAAGATGGTACCGGATTGGATATTATGTATGAAGGCATGGTTTGGGGAGAAATCGCCTGGCCGCAGTTTACCCTGGTGCCGGGGCTTCAAGAGTGCCAGGCTGAAAAGATTGTTCTGTTCCCATCGGGGGATATGAAGCCATATCCCTGGGTGCCTGAGGTTTTACCCCTGCAGATTATTAAAATCGGCAGTCTTGCCATTGTGGCTGTCCCTGCCGAAATCACCACCATGGCCGGAAGACGTTTGCGTAAAACTGTAGAGGATCAACTGGGTTCATCTGTGGATCATATTGTAATATCGGCTTTATCCAATGCATATTGTTCCTATCTTACAACAAGACAAGAGTACGCAGTCCAGCATTATGAGGGCGGGTCAAATTTGTTTGGCCCCTATGGCCTGAATGTTTTTCAACAGGAATTTTCCAGAATTGCCGGAGATTTAAATGCAGGCATTGCATCGGATCCCGGTCCTGTACCAAGGGATTTACGAAATGAGTTAGTAAATCTTCAAACTGGTGTTGTCTATGACGGTAAATATCTAAACCAGGAATTTGGAGAGGTCGAGATTGATGCCGAGGCAAATTATGGTCTTGAAGATACAGTTGCTGTACAATTTGTGGGAGGGCATCCTAAAAATAATTTTATGACTCAAAAGACCTTTCTCAAAATTGAAAAAATGGTGAGCGGCGTTGTCACAGAATGCAAGACTAAATGGGTATGGTGGAAGCTTGTTGAGGAATGCAAAAATGTATCCGGTATGGTGCAAGATTCCGTTGTGGCAAATGACTGGGATCCTGAAACAACATATGAATGGCAACGGGAAGGCATGGATCGATCCAATGTGATTATAAAATGGACAATCCCTGCAGATACGCCGCCGGGCCAGTATCGCATAAGACATTTGGGGCATTGGAAAAACGGTTGGAATGGAAGTATTAATGAATATGAAGGTGTTTCAAGGATATTCTCTGTTAATTGATTAATCAAAAAACCGGTCTCCGGGGTTCTTTTCGGGGACCGGTTTCAACTTTTGAGTTTACGTGGGTCATCTCTTCTTTTACAACAATTAATATTGTTCGGCGAAACTGGAATTTGAATTTCCCAGTCCCAGGGATTTGGTTCAAATTCAGGACCAGGATCTGTATCTATTGTTGCCTGAATTTGTCGACCTATAATGGAGGCCCACTTTTCAAGAAAGAACTGAACTTCAGGGAAAACTTCTCCCACACTGTCTGGATAAAGCAAGTTGGGGGCATCATCCCACGCTTTTGGTTTTTTCTTTAAAGTTTTTATATATATACCTATACCAACTCCCGACATTCTAAAATCAAGATCGCTTTCTTTATGAAAAATATGGTCTGGTAATTTTCTGCTTCCCTTCCTTGGATTAGAGCTATAGCCGGTAATATAGCTTCCTTGCTGAACAACTCTAATTTTATGGATATTATATTTTTTTTCAATTGTCTGCATAACATTGATCAATTCCATAACATAAGTGTCGTATTGATCTTGATTTGAAAACCCCAGGGGATATTTTCTTTCTGACATTGCGGATATTGCCTTGTCTGTAATACCTGCTTTTCTAAGAAGATTTACATAATCCTCTGGGTGGTTCTGGACCCAAAGCCATCTAGCATTTTGCAAAACTTTAACATTTTTTAGCCTGTAATGATATTCACTAGTGCTGTAATCATATTTTTTTTTTGTAGGAGTAATTTCAATATTCTTTTTTACAACTGATTTTACATCAATAGGTATTATATTGTTTAATTTATGGTTTTTTGCAGCAGAGATATCACCAGGAGCAGATTTTTCAAAATTCGATTTATGATCGATATTTTGAGCAATAAAATACTTATTAAATTCAAATTCATTTTTTCCATCAATAGATGAACCCAAAATACCAATAGGATGGCTGATAAAAATTATTACTAACAGTATTTTAATTTTTTTCATGTGAATGTAAGACTCCTTACAAACAATAACGTAGACAGAGATAGCAATGGGTAAAATTAAATATTTTGTACAAATTCACTACTGAATTGTCAATATTTGTACAAATTCACCACTGGATTGTCAATAATATATTGATATGTTTGGTATATGACTCCATCAAAATTGACAGTATTTTATCCTTTGTTAAATTATAGTATTGACCCAGAATCCTATTCTAAGCAGATCTCGGTATTTTGAAAAGGGCACTTTGCAAAAACAAAAGGTTCATTCCCAAACCAGAACAGGCAGTTAAAGTAGCTTTACATGGGCATCCAGAACGCCAGTAAAAAATGGACAACGCCCATTCAAAACTGGTTGTTGATAATTTTTCCAGTAGGTAATTTTTTTTAATAGCCTGCTGGATAAAGAACTGAGAATTTGATAAGGATTTATTTGTAGATGATAAGGATAATTCCAGAGACGACACTCCAGCAAAAGTCGATTCCTCCGACGTGGTAATTTGAAGGCTCATTCTCGAACTTGACTTTTATCTCCACTGGGCCTGAAATCGACTTGGAAGCAGAACTTTTGATATAGAATTTTGAACATATTTTGTTGATTTTTAAGATCAAAATGCTGAATGGCGGGGAAGGTTGAAGAAAAATTAAATAACGGCCATGGGCCGTCCAAGGACTTCTATCGGCTTGTCCACAACAAAATATGAAAGAATTCGATAAGTTGATTGGTTCTTTCATATAAACTAAAAAAAGGGTGGAGGTAATTTAAGATGAGATACACAAATCGATCATTTTTCCGGGGGGGCAGTTCAGGTTTCAAATTGAAAAATCATTTTGACAGGTTTGTAATAAAACCAGGCCTGGCTGTTAAAAAAGAAAAATTGTTGGTTCTGTTTGCCTTTTTTATCTTTATTTTCCAGGCGGCATCCCCCGGGGTGGCAGCAACCTATAAAGAGACACAGTACGCTGCTAATATTAAGGTGTTCAACAATCACAAGTCAGCAATATCGGACCCGACCTATCCAAAATATCATTTGCGGGCACCATCCGGCTGGATTAATGATCCCTGCGGGCTTTTTTATTTTAATTCTTCGTTTCACGTTTTTTGTCAGTCCAATCCATGGGGAAAACAGTGGGGAAATATGATCTGGTCTCACATGGTTGGAGATCCTGATAAAAAATGGAGTTACAAATGGTTTTATCCCGTTGATGAAAAAGCAATTTTTAAAACAAGTGCCTTAATGCAGTCTTTAAATAATAATGCCCCCGATAAAGATGGAATTTTTACGGGCGGGGTTGAACTTTTGCCCTATAAAGAAAAAGATAAAAATGGAAAAAAAATAGTTACATACTACCCAACGGCTGCATATTCAGGGGTATGGGGAACCGATGAATCAAAACAGGAAGTTATATGTTTTGCCAGGGCTTTACAGGCAAATAAAGTTGATGGTAACGGCAATCTGGTTGATCCTTTTTTGACTGAATGGACTAAATATTCAACAACCTCAATTGATGATCCAAATTCAAACCCAGATATCATAGTTTCACAGCCTGCCGAGCTCAATTTAATTTCATTCAGAGATCCACAATTTTTAAGATTCCCGGATGATTCAAATTTTTATATGATAGTATCCGGCGGAATAAAAGAAAAAGACGGCACACCCCGTGGAGTGATACTGCTTTTTAAAAATGATGGTGAGGATTTAACTAAAAACTGGCAAAGGGTTAATAAGGCCAATAATTTTTTCTTTAGCGGTAAAACAGCGGTAAAAGACCCCATTACAGGGGGTGGAGATTATGAGTGTGGTGTTTTGTATAGATTGACCGATCATATCGGAACCACAAACAAGACACCTTATATCCTTGTTTATGGCCAGGACGGTCCTGCCCATAAAGCCTATGGGAAATCTATTTACTATGTATTGGGACACATTAAAAAATCAAAAGAAAAAATGAAATTTGAACCCCTTGAAAGTTTTAAAGACTCAAACGGTATGGCTGTAAGCAAACACCTGGATCTAAATCCAGACTTTGTTTTCTACGCATCAAATATTATATCCCTGGATAATGAACAGAGAAAATATCTGTTTGGATGGCTGAATCTGGCAAGTCAGGCAAATGACGGTAAAGAATACAAATGGGCGGGTGCACTCAGTTCGCCGAGGTTTCTTTTTGCATACAAGGAAAATGATAAATGGAAACTTGGTCAGGAACCGGTATTGGTGAATGCTCTCAGGAAAAAGAAGATATTTAGTTCAAAGATATCATTTTCCGGGAATACAAAGCAAATATCCTTGGATGATGTAAAAGGTAGATATATCAATATCGACACAAGGTTTGAAGCTAAGAATATACTTTCGGCAAAATTTGGCATTAAGGTTGGGTGCAGTAAAGACAAATGCACAAAAATAAGTATAGAAAAAGGAAAACTATCCCTGGATAATGGAACTCCCATCGATCTTAATCTTCCTGAAAATTCTTCACAACTGGCAGTCAATGTTTATCTTGATGGCTCCATAATGGAAATATTTATAAGCAAATATTTACACACAACCTCTATTCCATACAAAGTATACAGTTCCCCTCTGCCCAATAATGGAGATTTGGACAATAATACCGTGAAGGTTTATGGAATTGAAAATATGAATGCAGAAGTGACTGTATACCCCATGGATACATGCTGGGTAAAAGCGCCGGCTTTAATTACAGGAAAATCAAATTGAAGATGACTAAGCCGGTAAACAATTTTATATAAATTTAATTTTATGGATGATTGTGGTTAGGGGATTTTAGTCTAACGTAAATATCCTGGCCCTCTGGCTAGGATATTTACTCATTTTCCCAGGAGAAACAGGTGACTGTATTCCAATTTTATTTGGAGTAATTGTCCGATATCTCTGCCAAGATAGTGGCAGAGCATGATCCGGATAACTCCGCTGTGGGTGATGACAAGTGTCGGGGATTCCATGGTTTGTGTCAAGGTTTCAAAAAAAGGGGAGACACGGTTATATAGATCATTAAAGCTTTCTCCTTTGGGCGGTCTGAAATTCTTAATTTGCTCTCCCCTTTGTTGGAACAGATCCGGTTGTGTCTGTCTTATATGATCAAAGGATTTACCGTCCCAGGTTCCCATGTCGATTTCGTTGAGTCTGGAATCAATATGAATTTTTTTTGTCGGGTGGATGAGGGATGCCGTGTTTTTGCACCGCAGAAGGCTGCTGGAATATATCCGGTCAAATCGGATCCGGGCGAAGGCATTTTTCCAGAATAATGCCTGGGCTATACCTTTTTCATCCAGGGCGACATCCGTTCTGCCGATGAAGTGCTTGGTCCCATGTCCTCGTATCTGTCCGTGGCGCAGTAAAAACAGACCGGGGCACTCATTGGAGAATTGTTTGGATGGATTGCCCTGCAGCAGCTTCGATGAGGGCGCAAATTCGTTGAGTATCTTCATATCGTTGAATAATCCTGGGTTTCGCCCCTGGGGCCTGTTTGATCTTGTCAGTAAATCGTTTGGTATAATCGGGTTCCAACTTTGTGCCGTTGCAGATTTTGTCCGCAAAATAAACAATCTCTTTTTCCGTTAATTTATCACCCGGCTCCATGGTCATATGCTGGGCCACAATTTTTGCCACCCGGATAAATCCCTGGGCTGCAAGAAAATCAGCTGCGGCTTTTGCATGTTTTTTTTCTTTGCGTCTGATATCGTGGAGGAGAGCTGCTGCCTGTATCAGGTCGTGGTTCAGGCGGCAGGACTGAGTTTGCTGCTTTTTTGAGGTCAGTCCCTTTTCAACTGCCCGGGCAAGTTTTGCAGCAATCTTTGCCACAAGAGCCAGGTGGGATTGAATGGCAGTCTCCCCGGGAAGAATAGAGTTAATAATGGACCAGCACTCTTTTTTGTCCGGGATGTCCAGATTCCGGTATTTATTGACAAGAGTCAGATAGGCTTCTTTGGTGTCTGCATCCAGGAGGGTGCTCCGGTCGTGGACAGGTTGGTAAATCAGACTGTTTTTTTGAGAAAGCAAAAATTTGCCCAGGTTTGAATCGGGTTCTATGTTGATGATATCTGGGATCAGTCGAGCCGGGATCAGGGGGGGGTGGCCGGATTTTTGATTAAACCTGGGAATGATGATGCTTTGCCTGGCTTTTTCAAAGGCTGATATCAGGGTCAGGATGGTGTTGGGCCGGATAGCCGGGATATCCATGGGCAACAGGAAAAACCCCCGGCTTTCCGGATTGATCTGGGCTATTCCTTTTTGGATGGACCCAAGCATGCCAGTTTCAAAAGTCTGGTTAAACACCGGTCTGGCACAGGTCTTTTGGATGATCGGTTCCACCAGGGCATGTTTGTAGCCGGTGACCACCAGGATATCTTGGATGCCGCAATCTTGAACCAGGCGGATCACCACCTCCAACATGGTCAGGTTACCAAATTTGAGCAATGGCTTGAATTGATGCATGCGGGTGGAAAATCCCGCGGTGGGGATGACGGCGGATAGGGTCATGGGTATGATTGGGGTTTGGATCATTGGGTTTGGGCTCTGATCTGGATGATTTGACCGATTATGCTCACGGCAATTTCCGCTGGGGTTTCTGAGTTTATATCAAGCCCAATGGGGGAATATACCCGGTTGAGATTTTTTTTTGAGATTCCTTTTTTCCTGAGATTTCCATAGATTTGATCCCTTTTTTTGGTACTGCCGATCATTCCAATGTAGCCGGCTTTTGTTTTAAGGGCCGCCTCAAGGACAGTTTGATCGTGGAGATGTCCCCGGGTGAGGATGACAATATAGCAATTTTTGTCAATGACCAGTTTTTTGTGGATCAACTCGTCAAAGGCTGTTGGAAATTGCTCTGCCACATGGACAGTATGGGCATGTTTAAACCGTTTCTCATTGGCAAACTCTGCCCTGTCATCTACTATAATGGTGCGAAAATCTGTTAGATGTGCCATTTTTGCCAGTTGGAGTCCCACATGGCCGGCCCCGAAAATATAAAGGGTGGCATTGGTTTGTCCCGGTTCAATTATAAACTCTTCCAAATTGTGGTTTTGTATCACAGGTGCTGTGTTGGAAAACAGGTTGTTATCGATGGCATCAAAGAGAGTTTTTGGCAAAAGGTTGGGACCAATGGTTGTTCCATCTGCCAGGACCAGATATTTTTGGGTGGTAAAGCTTGAATTGGAAAATCCTTGTATCCGTGAAATTAATAGGTTTTTTTTCCCCTCTTTTTCCTGGATTGCCATTGCCGTAAATACCTGGATTAACTCCGGTGAAGGCTTGGGGCCGAAGGTTTCGATCCATATGGTGAGATTGCCGCCGCAGACCATATCCAGGCCATGGGAAAGCTCCTGGTTCAAGATGAATTCTTTGATTTGGCATCCGGGGGTGGGTATCATGGTTTGGCAGGCCTCAATGATCTTTGCTTCCACAAGACCTCCTCCTATGGTGCCGTATAATTGTCCATCAAAAAGAACCAGCATTTTGCTGCCGGAAGTTCGGGGGGTGGACCCCTTGTGGGTGATAATGGTGGCCAGGGCAAAAGGGATACCCTGGTTTAAACAATTGAGTATATTGGGAGTGAGCGATTCCATGGATTTAGCCTCAAAAATTATTTTCCAAAGTTGCAGGAGGGAAATCTACACTCCTTGCAGCTGGCGCAAAATCCGCCATGTCCCATCTGTACCATGTCCGTTTTTTTAAGTTTTTCTCCGGCAAGGAGCCGGGGCAGAATCAGGTCAAAAATGGAAGCCCTGTGGTACATTACACACCCTGGAAGTCCTAAAATGGGTATGTTTTCAATATAGGCCAGCATAAACATGGCCCCGGGAAGAACCGGGGCCCCATAGAAGATAATTTTACCCCCTGCCGCCCGGATGGCAGCCGGGGTCAAATCATCGGGATCCACGGACATGCCGCCCGTTACAGCGATCATCTGGGCTCCTGCCTCCAGCAATTTTGCAATGGCTGCTATGGTCATGGTAAGTTCATCGGACACAATGATTTTTTTGATGACACGGCTGCCCAGGGCCGAAAATTTTTTTGTAACCACCGGGCCGAAGCCGTCCCGGATTCGGCCGCTAAACACCTCCGATCCGGTTATCACTATCCCTACATCCAATTTGGCCAGGGGTTTTACCTCAATGATGGGAAAGTATTGTTTACAGATTTTTTCTGCTTCCAGGATTTTATTTTCATCAATGGATAGGGGGATGACCCTGGTGCCGGCAAGTTCCTGGGAAAGTGTTACCATCTGGTTTGTATGCAGGGTGGCAAAGATGACATCTTCGATTGAATTTAATTTTTCAAGGGCTGGTAGATTAATTTTTAGCAGTCCTGGGCTTTTGGCGATAAATCCTACCTTGCCTTCTTTGGGATCAGATATCTCAATTTCTTTGCCCATGGCAGCTCTTGCAATACGCAGGGCGGCATCATTTTCATGGATCTCTCCCTTTAAGCCTGCCACATAAATATGTTGTTTGCCAAGATCCAGTAGCTTTTCCACATCTGTTTTTGTAATGATATGGCCTTTTCTAAATGAGGGACCCTTGAACAGGTCGGGAACTATTTCGGTGATATCATGGAGCAAAACTTTGCCCACGGCATCTTGCACGGGTACGGCCTTGATCTTTTCTTTTTCATAATATTTCATCTTAAAGTATGCTCCTGAAATCTTATCAAACCGGGTGTTTATCCAGTTGGATAAGCTTCATTAAAATCTTTCAGAGTTTTTTTACAAGGTCATTTGTGCTGATAACTTTTACGCCTGCATTTTCCATCTCAGCTACGGCTTTTTTGCAATCTTTCTTATTCACTTCAACTCCCCGGATACCTTCTTTTATAAGATTTGTCATAAAACCTAATTTCCTGGCATCTAAAGCGGTAAATTTTACACAATAATCTGTAGCCAGTCCCATAATTGATATTTGTTCGATGTTCTGCTGCTTAAGATAATTGCCCAATCCGGTATCTTTTTTCCAGGCGTTGTCGTAGAAGCCACTGTAGCTGTCGATATCTTTTTCCATGCCTTTGTGAAAAATTTTTGTAATTTGATCAATATTAAGGCCCGGGACCAGTTTTGCCCCTTTTGTGTTCTGGATACAATGGTCCGGCCACAGCAGTTGTGTTAATCCATTGAGTTTCACTATATCCCCCGGCATCCTTCCTAGGTGTTGGCTGGCAAATGAACCGTGATTTGATGGATGCCAGTCCTGGGTGGCGATAACTATATCAAAGTTTCCCATAATTTTATTTGCTATGGGTATTATTGAATCTCCATCTGGTACTGCCAAGGCTCCACCAGGGATAAAGTCATTTTGAATATCTACTAAGATAAGTGCATTTTTCATGGATTTTTTTTGAAATTTTTTCCAAGTTAGGTGTTTATATTATAAGTTAACCGCCGAGGTTGGGGTTGATAAACTCGATCTCATCGTTTTCCATGACCATACAGGTATCATAATCTTTGGGATAAATATACCTGGCATTTTGTTCCACAATCAGGTGGGGATCACCCTCATCAAAAAATTTAATGAGTTGTCTGATATTGAGATCCCGGGGGATGGTCTCCTGCAAGCCATTAAACTGGATGATCATTGTCTTCTCCCTAATTTTTTTTGATGGGGCTGCAGGCCTTGCAATCGGGATTTGCAGTCAGGGCGGCTGTGGTAATTCGCATATCAAGGCCACAAATTTGCATCAGCCTATTTGTTAATGGGGTGCCAAGATCCAACAGCAACTTGATGGCTTCCATGGCCTGGATAGATGCAATAATTCCGGCAGTGGCCCCTAAAATACCATTGTCCCTAAGCTTTGTTGCGGGGTGATCCTGGATGATACATTCAAAACAGACAGAAGAGTTTGGTACAAAACTTGTGATCATTCCGTCAAATCCCTGCACCCCGCCAAAGATCCAGGGCAGCTTATGGTGCAGGCAGCCACGGTTGAGTATTTGCCGGGTTGGATAATTATCACAGCCATCAACTACAAGGTCTACCTCTTTCAAAAGATCATCGATATTCTTCCGGTCAATCTTTACCTGGATGGGAGTGATTTTAATCTTTGAGTTAAGTTGGCCCAGGCGATGGGAAGCCGAGAGAGCTTTGGGTTTTCCCAGGCTGGTCTCACTGTGGAGGAGCTGGCGGTTTAAATTGCTAAGTTCCACCCGGTCCTTGTCGACAATGATTAAATGGCCGACTCCTGCGGCTGCCAGATACAAGGATGACAGGGAACCTAATCCTCCGGCACCTGCAATCAAGACCCTTGCTGCGGCAAGTTTTTTTTGCCCCGGGGTGCCGATCTGGGGTAATTTGATCTGGCGGGCATAACGTTTGCTGTCGGGAAGGGTCATTTTTTTATCAAAAATCCTATTTTATTGCCTGGTTTTCTCCCATCTATTTTGCCATTTTGGCCTTATAGTCTTGGATGGCAAAAAATACCCGTTCCGGGGTCAATGGGAGTTCATTAATCCGGACTCCTGTAGCATTGTAAACGGCATTGAGAATGGCGGGTATTGTCGGCATGATGGCACCTTCACCTACTTCTTTGGCTCCATAGGGGCCATTGGGCTCGCAGCTTTCCACCACAATTGTTTTGACCCTGGGCATGTCCACGGAAGTGACAATTTTGTATTCGGCCAGGTCATTGTTTAATACCTGGCCTTTGTCGTTAAAGATTACCTCTTCATGCATGGCCTCTCCGATTCCCATGGAAACTGATCCTTCCATCTGGCCCTCCACCGCAGTTAGGTTGATGGCCTTGCCGCAGTCATGGGCGTCGGTGATATTGTCAATGGTCACCTGGCCTGTTTCCATGTCCACTGTTACTTCGGCTACCTGGGCTGAACAACCATAGGCAGGAGAGGTTCCCACGGCGGCTCCCTTGAATTTGCCGCCAAGATTATGGGGTTTGTATTTGCCCGTTCCCACAATGGAACCTTTTTCAAGGAAGGCAATGCGGGAGGCTTCTTTAAATGTCAGCTTTTTAGAATCAGGATTGTCTATCCATCCCCTGTGTTCTTTTATATACCGGGTTCTAAGGGCTGAAAAATCAGGGGTATCCCCCGCAAATTCTATAAATCCTTTTTTGATATCCAGTTTTTCCAGGGGGACTAAAAGTTGTTCGGCCAGCACTTCCAATACCTGGGTCTTGGCATGATCGGCTGCTTGCTTGACTGCATGCCCGGTCATAAGAGTCTGGCGGCTTGAGTAGGCACCAAGATCTACTCCCATGTCTGTATCTCCCGATGCCAGGCGAACATTGTCCAAGGGGATACCCAGGGCTTCGGCGGCAATCATGGCAAAGGCTGTATCAGATCCCTGGCCGATCTCGGCCGATGCCGTATAGACAAGGGCTGTGCCTCCATCTTCGGTGAGTTTGATAATGACGGTACCATGATAGGTGTCCGATCGGTAAATGGGATAACCGGCCCCTGAAACAAAAAAGCCGCAGGCCATCCCGATCCCTTTGCCCCTGGGCATATTTCCCTTTTTTTTGTCCCAGTTCGAACCGATGCGCACGGCCTCTATACATTCGGACATGCCAAAGGAACTCATGTTCAGATCGTTACAGGTGGTATCTCCGGTATCCATCATGTTTTTGATCCGCAGTTCCATGGGGTCCATGCCGATCTCTTCGGCTATCATGTCCATCTGTTGTTCAAATAAGGCCCTGGCGATGACCGCCCCATGGCCCCGTTGGGCACCGCAGGCGGGTTTGTTGTTATAAACCCTTTTGCCGTCATAGCTCATATTGGCAATTTTGTAGGGTCCTCCCAAAAGAGAGCCTGTATAATAGACTGTGGCAATGCCAAAGCTTGTATAGGCCCCACCGTCCAGGCAGCATTCATGTTTGATGGCCATGAGGGTCCCGTCTTTTTTAGCTCCTGTGGTAATGGTATGGGTGAATTGGTGTCGGGCTCTGGAATACATAAACACCTGTTCCCTTGTAAAATTCATTTTGACGGGTTTCTTGGTTTCCCTGGCAAGGATACAGCAGGCAAGTTCCATGGGGCAGGCAGCGGCCTTGATTCCAAAACCTGCTCCCACATAAGGTTTTTTTACCCTTACCTTGCCCACATCCATTCCTAGAACCATGGCCACGGTGCGTTGGACATAATGGGGGACCTGGGTGGAACTGACCAGGGTGAGCAGTCCTCTGTTGTCAAATTCTGCAAGACATCCCTGCATTTCAATAAAGGCTCCATCCTGGCGTTTATTTTTCATGGTGCTGGTCTTGATGATATCGCATGTTTTTAATGCTGCTGCTACATCCCCGAATTCCTGGTGGACTTCGGCACACAGGTTGCCGGGAGAGTTTTCATGGAGTTGGGGTGCTCCCTTTTTTGTGGCATCTTCCACCGTGAAGACCGCCGGTAAGAGTTCATATTTTACTTTGATAAGCGATAGGGCTTTCAGGGCAATGTCCAGGGAAACAGCGGCTACAGCCGCAATCTCGTCACCTACATATCTTACCTTGTCGATGGCAAAGACTGTTTCATCATACCGGGCAGGGCTGACACCATATTTGATATATCCTGCCTGCTCATGGGTGATCACCGATTTAACACCGGGAAGATTTACCGCCTTTGAGGTATCAATGGAGAGGATTCTCGCATGGGGATGGGGGCTTTGGAGCAGGACTCCGTAAAGTTGGCCGGGTCGGCAAAGATCATCGGTAAACATGGCTTGCCCCGTTGCCTTGTCCGGGGTATCAATGCGGTGTGCCCGGGTGCTGATAACATCGAATTTGTTCATGGAGGTCTCCTTGGGATCGATCGATTTATGAGGATTGGGATTCGATGGCTTCGAAAATTTTCTGGTATCCTGTGCACCGACATAGATTGCCTGAAATGCCTTCCCTGATTTCTTGTTCCGAAGGGTTCGGGTTTTTATCCAGCAGGTTCTTGGCGGACAGGATCATACCCGGGGAGCAAAATCCACACTGGATGGCTCCTTTCTCAACGAAGGCCTCTTGTAAGGGGGCAAGACCTTCAGCCGTGGTCAATCCTTCAATGGTTTCGATTACAGATCCGTTGGCCTGGACTGCCAGAACCAGGCAGGAATTAACAGCATTGCCATCCATAATGACGGTGCATGCGCCGCAATCACCGGTGTCACATCCTTTTTTGGTGCCTGTCAGAGCTAATTGGTAGCGAAGCATGTCGGCAAGGGTAAGATTGGGCTCAACTGCAATCTCATGGGATTGATTGTTAATGGTCAGCCTGATTATTTTTTTCATTGGATTCTCCTGTTCAATTGACCCGGTTTTTATAAACCTGTTTTTTTTGAGAGAAAAGGTTTTTATATGAAACTTTCGATATCAAAAGAGAGTTTCAATCTTTGTTGTGGATGGACTCAAGGGTAAAATTCCTGGTCCGCCCATGGCGGTTATTGGAAATTAAGTTACCATTTAACGGCTTAAATACAAGCGCTCCTGGCCAGTTCATAGGCTCTGGTAAGGGTGCGTTTGGTTAATACGCCGACCATGGCCTGTCTGTATCTGGCACTGCCCCGAAAGTCGTCTATGGGGTGGCAGTCCTCCCGTCGGGCCATTTCACCGGCTGCAAAAAAACAAGCCTCTTCCGGTGTCTGACCCATAAGAGTGCTTTCCGCCTTGGGGGATCTTATGGGGGTGGCAGCTACCGAACCCAGAGCTATACGGGCATCGATTATTTTTTTTGTATCCGGATCGTATTTCAGGAAAGCTGCAACATTGACCAGGTTGATTTCCGATGATTTTCTTTTGCCCAGTTGGATATAGTGTGCCCCACTGTTCTTGCCTGGTATGGGCAGCCTGAATCCAGTGAGAATCTCATCGGGTTGGATACAGGATTTGCCGGGTCCTGTAAAAAAATCAGCCATGGGAATTTCTCTTTTTTTGTCGCTGGTTTCCAAAAGGGCCAGAGCATCATAGATCAAAAGGGCGGGCAGGGTGTCGCCGGCAGGACTTGCATTGCAGGCATTGCCGCCAATGGTGGCCCGGTTTCGGATTAAATGGGTGCCAAGGTTATCACAACCGGCCTTGAGAGCTGGAAAATTTTTTTGTATAATAGGAGTAGAAGAAAGCTGGGTCATGGTGGTGCAGGAGCCGATAATAACTGCATTTTTTTCTTTAGTAATCAGGGACAGAGCCTTGATTCCAGATAGGCTGATGAGATTATTCGTGGTAATCAATTTTTTTTTCAGGTGAACCAGAAGATCGGTTCCTCCTGCCAATAACTTTGCATCTTCGCCAAGGCTTTTTTTGAGTTTCAGTGCATCTTTAATGGAGAGAGGTTCGTGAAATTCAAAGGTGGGTAAAAGCATATTTGTCTCCTCCGGGTTAAATCAATGAATACCTATTGAGCTACCATTGGACACTTGATGTGTCAATGAAAATATGGATCTTATGAAAAACTGTATTGTTTACTGGGATAAATGGGGTTGGTTTTTTGATAACGCCTTGTTATTTAAGGCTTTTGTTGGTTTTTTTTCAGGGTGGCTTTCTTTGTGTCTTGTAGGGCCAAAGGCTTTTGTGATAGAATAAAAGAGTGTAAATTCCGGGGGGTAATCGTGAATAATCGTATCGTTGTTAACAATCAGGCTTGTTTGCGCTGATGGCTGGCGTTTTTTACCGGGACTTTCAGCCGGAAAATTTGCCGGTTCCCGACGGTCGGATTATGCAATTGATCCAGTACGTCTTACGGGATGATGCCCAGATTGAGAAATTGACCCAGTTAATTTCTGTGAATCCAGCATTAACTGCTCAACTTCTGGGGCTTGTAAATTCAACTTTTTTTGGATTTCGACAACAGATTAAAACCATTTCCGATGCTGTGGTCGTAGTGGGTATGGAGAGTCTTCGAAATTTGATCCTTTGTTTTGCGGTGAAAGAAACTCTTTCAAAAAATGATATTCCGGGGTTTGATATTGATAGTTTCTGGGAAGATTCAATTCGAAGGGGGGTCGCAGCCCAGCAGCTTGGATATCTGGTGAATGGGCCGGTGGAACAAGCGTTTACAGCGGGCATGCTACAGGATATCGGTTTGCTGATCTTGTTTTCCATGGAACCTGATAAAGCTGATAGGTGGCCTTTGTTAAGATTAAATCTTCCCGTAAATCGTCATGAAATGGAAGAAGCGTTGTTTCATTCCACCCACGATAGTGTCGGGGCATTATTGACCAGGCAGTGGAATTTGCCTAAATCCTACACCCGGGCAATCGGTCACCACCATTTGTTTTTCAATAAAAAAGAATCCATAAAATTCGGACAGGTAGAAAAACATTCTGTTCTGGCGGGGATGATGCATTTGTCGGATTTATGCAATGCTATTTATACCTGTCACGAAAAGTTGGCAGCTTTGACCGAGTTGAAAAAGCAATCAAAGATTTTATTTGGGTTAACAGATGATAAAGTGGAGTCACTGCTGTTTTTGTTGCCAGGTCAAGTTGAAGAAACCTCCCGGGCATTGAATATTTTTGTGGGGTCTCAAATTGATTTTGAAATGGTTATGGAACAGGCCAACAGGAAACTCATAGAGGACAATATCAGTTATCAGGAACTGACCTGGCAATTGCAAGATTCTTTGAAACAACGTGACGAATATGCCGGTCAGCTGGAAGCTGAGTTTGATATTGCAAGGGAGATTCAGCAAAGCCTTCAGCCCGATATTAAGAAAATGAATAGGATTGCAGCATTTAATATCCCTGCCCTTCATTTGTCCGGGGACTTTTATTATTATGTTAGAAAAGATGATGGTACCATTTATTTTTGCCTTGGGGATGTGTCCGGCAAAGGAACATCTGCCGCATTGCTCATGGCCAAAGCTATCTCCCTTTTTCGGTGTTTGTGTAAAGTTGTGGCAGATATCAGTGAGATTGCCCGGCTTATGAATAATGAATTTTGTGAAACTTCGGTCAGGGGGATGTTTGTTACATTTGTCGGAGGAAGTTGGTCGCCTGAATCCAATGAATTTAGCATTATTAATCTGGGGCATCTTCCCCCATTTCTTGTCAATGAAAAGAAAATTATAAGAATAGAATCCCAGAATCCTCCTTTGGGGGTATTGCCGGGTTTGACCTACCATTCCAATCAATTTTCCATTAAAAACAGCCGGTTATTCCTATATACAGATGGGTTTACAGAGGGCAGACTTAAAAAAGGAAAACCGGGAGAGTTGGGTTGCGAATTGGGCATTAAGGGGTTTCTGGTTTGGTTGCTTCAATCAAGAAAATTATCCCTTGACGGGCAGATGGCTTTTATTAAAAAATTATGTAAAACACAATTGGTTCCCCAGTCCGATGATCAGACATTGATGATCTTATCTGGAGAGTAGCTTTTTTATATAGGAGAAAATCAATGACAAAGGTGCAAAGACAAGTATTGCTGCTTTCCAGTTTAGGGGGACTCCTTGAGTTCTATGATTTTATTATTTATGCCCTGCTGGCAAGTTATATTTCAACAATATTTTTCCCCAGTGAAACGGCCATTAACTCACTTTTGGCTACTTTTGCAACTTATGCGGTTGGGTATCTTGCCCGCCCTTTTGGAGGGATTGTTTTCGGGCACTATGGCGATAAATATGGTAGAAAAAAAACCTTCACAGTTTCGATTTTAATTATGGCCTGTGCAACATTTGGGATAGGTCTTATTCCCAGTTATAATACTATTGGTATTTTTGCGCCGGCTCTTTTGGTGGTATTGAGAATCTTACAAGGGATTTCCATCGGTGGTGAAATTCCTGGGGCTATAACTTATGTGAGCGAATTTATCAGAGAAAAAAAAGGCTTTGCAACAGGATTGGTTTTCTCTTTTTTAATCAGTGGTATTGTTGTTGGTTATCTTGTAGAAGCTTTACTTTTACATTTTTACTCTCACCAGCAGATTATCAATGGGGCCTGGAGATGGCCTTTTTTTGTGGGGGGGATATTCGGTTTGATTGCCTATTATTTAAGAAAAAAACTGGTCGAAATCCCAGGTTTTGTTCCCTATGTCACCAGAGAATCATCTATCCCACTTATCAGTGTATTAAAAAGGCAATGGAAAGAAGTGTTTTTAGCCATAATTTTGACTTCTTTTGGGGCAATGACAATAGTTGTGCTTTTTATTTTTTTACCAAGTTATTTAACAAAAATTTTGAACTATACACTGGGTGATTTTGCCTGGGTGAGTGCCGCCGCCATTTTCATATCAGCGCTTTTATGTGTAGTTTTCGGGTGGTTATCTGATAGGGTTAGTAGAATAAAGTTGGTGTTGTTATTTCTTATTGCAGTCTTAGTTTGTGCGTTACCAATTTTTAATATCTACATTCTTGATTTTGGACATTATATTTTAGCGATGAGCATTAGTGCGATACTTGTGGGTTTAATCTGGGGTAATATTCCTGCTATTCTTTCTGAATTGTTTGATGAGGATATTCGCTATTCCGGGATTGGTTTGGCCTATAATATAGGCTTTGCTGTGTTTGGTGGATTAACTCCTTTGATTCTGCTTACTGCAATAAAATATACAGGGGCTTTGAATGCCCCTGCTTACATTTTAATGATAGCTTCTTTAATATGTTTTATATGCTTGTTTTTTTTGAGAAAAACTTGCAAGAAGCGCTTGTCTTGAGATAGCCTGGTTGTCTTTATCATATCTTGAATTGATCGACGGTTTTTTTGAGTTCATCCGCCAATTGACGTAATGCATCCGCGCTGGTATCGACCTGTGAACTATTGTCTGACATTTCATTTGAGGATTGATTTACCTCTGATATGGCTTTTGCTATTTCATTGGCCACGGTTGAACTATTGGCTACGTTCTCCGTTACTTCCCGGATTCCCTGGGCGGCCTGACCGACTTTAGAAGATATCTCTTTTGTTGTTGCAGACTGTTCTTCAACAGCCGATGCCACAGTATCTATCATTTCATTTACACTGGTGATCGCAACGGTTATCTCTTCGACTTCGGAAACAGTTTCCTGGGTTGATTCTTGAATGCTTTCTATCTTTTTCTTAATTTCCAGTGTAGCCTCTGCTGTCTGTTGTGCCAAGCTTTTTATCTCGCTGGCAACAACAGCAAATCCTTTACCGGCTTCCCCTGCTCTAGCTGCTTCAATGGTGGCATTTAATGCAAGCAGGTTGGTCTGATCTGAAATATCATTTATGGTTTCCACCACCTTTCCAATCACCTGGGCAGACTCGCTCAGGATAACAATACTTTCGGATGCTTTTTTTGCCCTTGAGACGGCTTGATCGCTTGTGATACGAGTTTTTTCAGTGTTTTGGGCAATCTCATTAATTGTTGAAGTCATCTCTTCGGTTGCTGCGGAAACCATATTTATATTTTCTGAAGATTGTTCTACTGCCGTGGCCACCGATGACATATTGGAACTCATTTTTTGTGCTGCAGTTGCCACGGTATCAGATTTGGAAGATACTTTATCGGCACCTTGGGACATTTGTTTTGAAATGGTTAAAAGATTGCGGGAAGAGTCGTCAAGTTTTTCAGAATTTCCTGCAATGTCAGTGATGATATTCTGGAGTTTTTTAATAAAGACATTAAACCATTTTCCAAGATCACCTATTTCATCTTTGGACGTTATTTTCAGTCGTTTTGTAAGCTCTCCCTCACCCTGGGCAATGTCTTCAATCATTTTTACTGTGTTATTGATTGGTTTTGTGACAATAAATTGTAGACACAATACAATTGATATAATTAAAACGATAATGATGCAGACCGCCACAAAAATTTGAGTTGTAATGGATTTATTGATACTTTTTGAGGCGATACTATTAAATTCAGCAATGCTCAATTCAGTCTTTTTTTCCCTTTGCATAATTTTTTTTTTCACAAGCTGGTCGGTATAATAGATACGAACGGTTCCAACCTTTTCCCCATCATGGATGGAATCTTGTCTGAAAGAAAACTTTTCGTTCAGAGTAATTTTGGCGGGTATTTCATCTCCTGTATTTATCCCTGAATCCTCCCATGCTGCAGCAAAAGCCTGGCCATCAGCATCAATAGCTTTAACGGCTATGATTCCATCAATACTTACAAAACTTGCCAGGAACCCTTTAAGATTATCCGGATCAAAATTATAAATGAAGGATTCAGCCACGCTACTGGAAATTTCGGTCATTATTTTTACCATCTCTTCAAGGGATGATTTCTGGCTTTTTTCGTTCTCTTTTAATGCCTTATTTTGAGTTTGAACATAGTTGTCGATCATAACTTTCGAAAGATTTGATTGAAGTTTGATGGAAATCAAGCTGCTTGCTGTCAAAAGAATGAGAATTACTAAACAGCACACAGCAGTGGTTTTTAAAGAGATACTAAATCTTTTATTTCTCAATATATTTTCCATCATACTTATATTTCTCCCCTATTTTTGAAATTACCCACCCATGATCAGTGGGGCTGTCTGCTGAATATATTGTATAGCTTGGAGGATAGAAACCCCTTCTAATATCTATGTCTTTTTAATAAAAAATGCAAACCATAAAGTGTGGATACCATGCTTTATTTGCTGATTTTGTATGCAGTGACAGGGTGTCAATGATTAGTTCTTGGAATGTTTCTGACTTTTGTCCTGGAAAAGTAATTATTAAAAATTTCGAGTTCATTGAGGTTTATGGTTTGATTTTGAGGGGCCATCGGAGTAATATGCATTATTTTGATGGGGTTCCTAATCTTCGTTTTATCGGTTCCAGATAGTCAGTAACTATAGCGAATCTTATCAATATCCATGGATATATGTGTTAATAATGTATTAAATACAGATACTGTATGCCTTATTAACAATAGTATATCTTGTCCCAGGTCGAAAAAATGAGAGGGATTGATATGAAGCATGGAAGATACAGCCTTTTTTCCGTGATCTCAGGTTTGCCGGAAGGTATCATCATTTGTGATGTCACAGGTCAAATCGTGTTGTGTAATAAAAAGGCTGAACAATTTTTGGGTTTGGCCGGGACTGAATCAATAGGATCTTCTCCATTATTTTCCCCCCTGGTAGGCCGGCCAGTGACCGCCTTGATCGATAAAAATTTGATGGAACATACCCTTGATGAAATCAATGAAAGATTGAAAAGAAATGTCCTGGATATAGTCTCTTATTTTACCTTTATAAAACAAAACCATACTTTCCAGGCCAGGGTGACGCCGGTACTGAATCCCGGGGCACAATTTTCAGGATTTACCATAAGTATCAGTGATATCACCCGGCAAAAAAAGGCCTCAGGGGCCATTGAAAAAAATTTACAGTCCTTGTCAAAAAGTGCTCGTTCACCCCTTGCCAGCATAAGGGCAGCCATAGAGGCAATGAAGCAATTTCCTCAAATGGCCCAGGTCCGCCAGGAGGAATTTAAAAATATCATTTTTAATGAATCTATTGTGCTGGGAAATATTATTGATCAGGTATCCGACAGTTATGCAACCCTGGCAGGGACCGGCCACTGCCTTGAACCGGTTTTGGGGGTATTTCTTATTGAAACCCTTGCAAGAAGATCCCGGGACAGGCTTGGAATCCTCCTTAATATAGAGGGAAGTGAAAACGAGGTGGAAATAAAGGCCGATCCTTATTCCCTGATTCTGGCCATGTTGTTTGTTTTGAATCAGTTGAAAAACAAGATAGGTCTATGGGAATTTTCCTGTTGTATATCCCTTAAAAATAAAATCGTCCGCATTGATTTTTACTGGCAGGGAGCAGTTATGGAAGCTGCAACCATAAAAAGTTGGGCAGATCAGGATATAATCGTTCCGGATCAGAAGACATCAATGACCTTAAAGGAGGTTCTGAATATTCATCAGGGAGCTGTATGGCCCTACCAGGAAGAAATACCTGGAAAAGGTCCCTATCTGCGATTTTTTTTTCCCGCCCAGGAAAAAAAAAGATCAAAATCCTTAGACCCTATTGCTCTGCTGCCGGAGTCCAGGTTTGAATTTTATAATCCGGAATTGGATGAGCGGCTACTGACCGAGCTCACCTACACCTCCCTTCTTCGGGAAATTACCCAGGTCGAAAATCTGGATATGATAACAGGCAAGCACAGTCAGCTTCCAAGGTTGATACACTCCATGCTTAAAGGCGGTTCAAAGATAAGGACTATTACCTGGCTGATTACCATATTTTCCGATGCCATATTGGAGAAAATAATAGGGTTTGCCATCCAGGCAGTTGGCCCGCCACCGGTGCCCTTTGCATTTATTACCCTCGGCAGTGAAGGCAGACAGGAACAAACTTTGAAGACAGACCAGGATAATGCCATTATTTTTCAGGATCCACCCAAAGAATCAGGTCTGGTTGAAAAGGATGTTCAGCAATACTTCCTTGAATTGGGAAAAAAAATCTGCACCTGGCTTGACCGGGCAGGGTATGATTTTTGTCTGGGGGGAATCATGGCCCAAAATCCTAAATGGTGCCAGCCCCTTTCAACATGGAAAAGATATTTTTCAGAATGGATACATGCACCTGAACCGGAAACCTTGTTGCATACCAGCATCTTTTTTGATTTCCGGTTTTCCTATGGAGATCGTGATATTACAAATTCCCTGGAAAAACATCTTTTTTTATCCTTGAGAGGCTGGCCCGGATTTTACAGGCATATGACCGAGAACGCTGTTTATTTCAGGCCTCCCATCGGATTTTGGGGCAATTTTTCCCTGGAATCCAAAGGGCCCAATAAAAATTGTCTGGATATAAAAATGGCCATGACTCCCATTGTGGACTTTGCAAGAATTTATTCGCTGAACCACGGCATCAGGGATACCAATACCCAGGCCAGGCTCTATCAACTTTATTTAAAACAGGTTTTATCCCGTGGGGAATATAGCGAGATCGAACAGGCCTATGGATTGATGATGCAGATCCGGTTTATTCGGCAGGCTAATGCGATTATCGGCGAAAAAGTAAACCCAGATAATTTTGTGAATCCAAAAAACCTTTCTGCCATGGAACGCAAAATGCTGAAAGAAATATTGAAAATGATAAAAGGACTACAGAACAAATTGAGTTTTGAATTTATCGGAGCAAACAATGTCTAATTGTTTATAATCATGTTTTTACTTGTACGAGGCGTGTTTTATTTGTATATATGAGTAATTTTTTTTGCAGAACTCATATTTTTTATTCAGCATGAAAACAACAAGATATTGAGGGTTTATAAAAAAGAAGTATACAATATCTTGTGTATTAAAACAGCCGGGAGATGTTGGTGGTATTTTGGATTTTTAAGATATTCTATCCTTGTGGGTTGTAAAATAAGTTTATGGGATTATACTTGCCTTCTTAAAAATTGGGAGGAAAAATAATGCCTAAATATTATGATAATGTGATCAATTTAATACAACACGACGTCCGTTTTCAAACAAAATTTCATATGGGATATAACGAGGGCCACCCAGCAGCTTCTATAATAGTTTATGCAAGATGGCTGGGCACAAAAAAGAAATCCATTCAGGAAGCTCATGAATCCAAGGAAAGGGAGATTTCTTTAATCACTGAGTGGGTGTTGCTTAATTATATTTATGATGACAAATTGTTCCAAGAGGATTTACAAAAAGATGATCCAGGTTTCTATCGAGAGGTTAATCCCTATTTAACGGCTGGAAACCCCAGACTTTCTGATATGGGTGAGGGCTTAAAAAAGCCGCTCATTTATGAACATTATCGATTTTATCTGGATCATCTTATCCAGATGTTAGAAATTGCCGTCAAGGAAGATAATATCATTAAAAGCACGTTTAGATGTGATGAGCGGGTGACACTGATGGTCGAATTGGGGGATGCGAAACGCTCAATTAAACAGGCCAAAGAAAAACGTTTAAGTTATAGGCGTGCTTCGTCGGATAAATCCAAACTGAAAAGACAGGTGTTGGAATTTCTTGGCTGGAATCGTACCATGGGTTTGACCAACCTTAAAACAGAAGATCTAATTATTCGCTTGAACAATAAAGTCTGGGAATATCAAGGTGTTCTGGACGAGGTGAAGTCCGAATTTGGTAAGACCTTCAAGAGTCATCGCCCTAATGATAGAATCCGGCGTAAGAAACTGTATGAAAAGTTGTTTGAATATCGGGAATTGAACAGAACGGCAAAAAAGTACATCACGGATTTAAGAAATGCTCAACAGGCCAAGCTGACGGCAAAAAATACGGATCTGATGTCTTCTGTCGGGGTTAAACGAAAATTTAATATTACCAATACAAAGGTGACGGGTTTAGATACAATCGTTCAAAATAATCTTCTTACCAAAGATCATGGTGCAGGTTCTGAACTCCACATGGAAAAACTGCAAAACGAACTGGATGACCTGGTCATGGTGCAATCGCCAAAACTTGCGTTGGCTATTCATAATACGCAAGATGCCTTGGCAACATATAAGGGGCTTTCCCATGTGTCGGATGATTTAAAACCTGTTATCGGCAGATCCTGCGAGGCAGAATTAAGATTTTTGTATAGGAAAAAACAAAGACTGCTGCGTAGGCAACAAGATTTGATGGAAAACCTCGCCCTGGCCGGTGAAACCTATGGCGGGGTGATGGAAACCATCTCCCATGAGATAGATGCCCACAAAGTTATGTTGGCAAAACGCGATTGGGTGAAAAGAGAATATCGAAACTTAGAGAAATTGAAAAAGGTGGCTACAGCCCTTAATGTCTATTGCTCTTTATACGATTTTTCCTTTGGTTTGATGCTCAGTCTCGGCAATATGGTCGGTGCCGATGCGACAGAATCGGTCAATAAAAATTTGCTGGGCAAGGGGATGGAGCATTTGTGTAAAGCCCTGGTAGTAGGTGGTGTTTCTCCTTTTACTAAAGCCTATGATACCGGAAGCTTTGATTTGTCGCTAAAATTGGGGTTGTCTTTTGGCCCTGATTTGAGTGGCCAGGTTTCCTCCACCATGGGGTTGGTATTAGTTTATGGGGCCGGTATCAGTGTTGAAGATGATCGTCGTTTCAGAGCTGAATCGACCTGGACCGTGAAGGCAACCGGGGAGGCAAAAATTTCCGAACTGTTTAAGGCCGCTTTAGAACTTGAATTGTATGAAAATAAAACTCTTTTTGTCTTTCAGGATCAATACCATTGGGCCGCCTGGTTTTGTCAAAAATTTGCACGATTGGTTGCGATGGTAAGAGCCTGTGATCAGGCTTGTATGGAACAGCGTATGGATCAATTTAGTCAGCCAACCCCTTCGGAAATGCGACAACTTCAAGAGGTTGCCGATATTACAATGCAGACGGAGCCCCGTCTTAGAAATATTCTGGATGAAATTGCCGTATACACCAATTACCGGGTGGTTAAGCTCGAAGATACGAGTAAGATGGGGGGGATCGATTCTTCTGTGTCATTTGCCGGGGATTTTCTGGGGGGAGGAATAACAGTTCAAAAGCCAAAACATGCCCATTATTCCAGATTGAAATTTGACCCAGATGATAATGTTATAATGGATTCCAATGGCTATGAAGTAGTGGAGAAGAGACATTCCAAGGGTTGGAGTGTTAAAGGCAGCCTCACCCTGCCCGGTGTTACGGCAACCATATCTTTTATTCATCTTGAGGATCTGCCCTACCCCGACGATAATGGAAATTGCCTTTTTATCCAACTTAAGTTTTTGGGATTATCAGGGGTAAAAATTGGGAATAAGGAAGCTTTAGAGTCATCTTCCGAGTCTGAGGAATCTTTTGATGGTGCTTTTAGTAAATGGATAGAAAAAAATTTGCTCCCCGCAGCCAAGAAGGTAGATACTGCCATACCAGGTTGGATGAGCGGGTTTCAAGGAGTATTGAAAAATAAAAAGATAACGGAGCTGGCCCGGGAATATAACCTGGCGGTGATGGAATTTAATCTTTTTCAACCCGAAATCAGATCAGAAAAACAATGGATCCTGCAGTATTGGTGGGCAAATGGTGGAGTGGGTAACAGCTTTGAATTTACAGTTCCAACGGGGCACGGCCTTAATATTGTTACCGGCGCAGAATTTAGCTTGAATCGAAGTTTCTGGGAACATGTGGGTACCAATTCTGTGACTTATCTCCTGAAGGTGTACAATGGATTCAGGGATATCCCTGAACAACAGGTGCCGCAGGTGCTAAACGGGAGAAGTCCCAAGACCCTTAGACCGAACCGTGCTGCAGGAAAGGCATTGTGGAAAGATTTTAAAGAGGCCCATAAAAATAATTTCTGGAAGATCGGACAAAATATTGGGATAAGGGGTTCCTGGGTGAGAAAAGAGGTGGAATATTCCGGGGTTCCCCATAACTCTTTGATAGAGTTTTGTACTGGAAACCTCCAAGGCAGTTTTAATCAGACTCTTTTTAACAGGCTGATGGTGAAAATGGATAATTTCCTGGAATATATGGCGCAAAAAATAGATGGGGAAGAAAATCCCAAATGGCACGCAGTGCACCATATGAGTGAATCGGAAAAAAAGTTTAATCAGGTATCTAAAGGTTTTGTAAAACAAAGGGCCCCGCTAAAATTTTTAAACCAGGCCAAGGCTTTGGAAATGAGGATGCAGCCTTTTAAGAGGCAGGGTTATTTTTCCAAAGATACACCTTTTACCCTTGAAGATTGTAAACAGGCTCTCAATGATGGTGGATATGATATGGAGCAAACCTTTGAAACACTGAAGTCCCAAGCAGTAGTTCCCTTTGATGGACAATTTCAAATGTTGCATTCCAGACAACTTCTGGGCAGGGCTTTAGAAGCTTGTAAGCACTATATCAATGATCTGAGCAAAGCCTCGGATTGGAATTTTTTCCAGGTGAGACATAGACATGGAAGTGGGGGGGTGGCCAGGGCCACCTGTTTACGAAATTGTTTAACTATAATCCAGGGTGTAGGTGATTCACAAAAACGATTGAATCTTGCTGGAGAATTTATACAAAAATATATTAATGCAACATTAGAAATTAATGATGTTAATGAAGTTATGAAATTTGATAATTGTGTTTTAGGAGATAAAAATACATATTTTGATACTGTGACTGCCCATACAAAACTTCTTAACGGAGGTGGGAAAAGTCAGAATTCATTACGAATGATTATAACAAAACAATGTATCACCCATGTATAAAGCCGGATATGAAAAATGGTGATAAACAGAAAATATTGTCATCCCCAGCAATTTGAATGTCTGTTTTAAAAAATAGTGGATTCATCCTGATTTTTACTCTTTTTTTGTAGGAATTTCGGATACTAACTTTGATCTCTTCTTTAAGATAAAAGAAGAGATCAAAAAGAGGGGCTATTTTTATGGCGGGATTTTTATAGACTTAAACAGATCGTAAAAATAATTGCTAATGCCTGGTTAGTTTCTTGTTTGGAAAAATGTTATCCTTTTCAATTTTTGAGGAACCAATTTCGTCGCTGGTTTTCGCGAAATTTATTGTCCTGTTGTTCAAACCTGTTGCCCCAATAATTATTATTTGGGCCGGAATTATTATCCTATGGAGTTCTTCTTTTGAAAATGAATTTGCCGGGCAGAACATAGCTTTTAAGGGGGTATCAGTTTTATGGAAAATTCAATCTATTTTAAGATGCAAACAATGTATAAGCGCTTGTAATTGTGTTTTTTTCTTGTGTGAAACGTATTCTTTTTATCTATTGGAGAGGTGTTCTTTTGTTGCATTTTTGTTCTTTTGTATAGTATCAAAATGCTGGGATATTAAGGAGTTATAAAAAAGAAAAATATAATATTTTGCGTCTTAAAACAGTAAGGGGAGGTTGCCGGGATTTTGAATTTTCAGGATTTTATCGTCTTGCGGGTTGCAAAATGAATTTATAGGATTATACTTGCCGTCTGAACAATTTGGAGAAAAAATAATGCCTAAATATTATGACGATGTAATCAATGTAATACAACACGATGTTCGTTTTCAAGAAAAATTTCACATAAGATATAATGAAGATAACCCCGCAGCTTCTATAATAGTTTATGCAAGGTGGCTGGGCACAAAAAAGAAAGCTATTCAGGAAGCTCGGGAATCTAAAGATAATGAAATTACTTCGATAACCGAGTTCTTGCTGCTTAATTATATTTATGACGATGAACTTTTTCAGACAGATTTACAAAAAGATGATCCTGGGTTTTATAAAGAGGTTAATCCCTACTTAATAGTGAAAAATCATCAACTTTTTGACATGCAGGATGATCTGAAAAAACCGCTTATTTACAAACATTATCGATTCTATCTTGATCATCTCATCCAATTGTGGCAAATTGCCGTCAAGGAAGAAGATATAATTAAAAGTACGTTTGAGTGTGATGAGCGGTTGGCACTGATGCGCGATTTGGACGATGCGCAACTTTCAATTGGGGATGCCAAAGTGAAACGCTTAAGTTACAGGCGTGCATCGGTCGATAAGTCAAAACTCAAAAGACAGGTGTTGGAATTTCTTGGTTGGAATCGTACCATGGGTTTGGTCAACCTTAAAACAGAGGATTTGATTACCCGGCTTAACAATAAGTCCTTTGAATATCAGAATGTTATGAATGGGGTGAAACCTAAGATTGCTAGAACGTTTGATAACTTTAACTTAGCTGCCCAGAGTCGGCGTGAAAAATTGTATGAAAAATTTTTTAAATACCGAGAATTGAAAAGAACGGCGGATGGGTATATAGAAAATTTAAGAAATGCTCAACAGGCCAAACTTACGGCAAAAAACCGTGATCGGTCATCTTCTTTAAAGGCCATACGACAATTTGATGATACAACCGGAAAAGTAACGGTTTTAGATTCAACAGTCCAAATCAATCTTCTTACCAAAGATCATGGTGCAGGTTCTGAGCAGCAAATGGAAAAGCTGCAAAACGAATTGGATGATCTGATTATGGTGAAATCCACAAAACTTGCGTTGAGCATCTATAACCTGAAGGATCTGTTGGAAACATATGAGGGTTTTGACCATGTGCCGGATGATTTAAAACCTATTATTGGTAAAAGCTGTAGGAATGAATTAGAGGATTTATACAAGAAAAAACAAAGGTTGCTGAACCGTCAACAATACCTGATGGAGCAACTTGCCCTGGCCAGGGAAAATTATTCCGGGGTGATGGGAACCATCTCCCATGAAGCAGATGCCCATAAGGCGATGCTGGCAAAACGTGATTGGGTGCAAAGAGAATATAAGAATTTGCATAAGCTGAAAAATGTGGCTACAGCCCTTAACGTATATTGTTCTTTATATGATTTTTCCTTTGGACTGATGCTCAGCTTAGGTAATATGGTTGGTGCCGATGCGACAGAATCAGTCAACAAAAGTCTGCTGGGCAAGGGGATGGAGCATTTGGCCAAGGCCCTGGTAGTGGGTGGTGTTTCGCCTTTTACCAAAGCCTATGACACCGGAAGCTTTGACCTATCCCTAAAGCTGGGGTTGTCCTTTGGAGCCGATTTAGGGGGACAGGTTTCTTCCACCATGGGGTTGGTTCTTGTCTATGGAGCCGGCATCAGCATTGCCGATGATAGACTTTTTCGTTCCAGTTCAACCTGGATCGTGAAGGCAACCGGTGAGGTAAAAATTTCTAAACTGTTTAACTCGATAAACCAGTTTTTAAAAATTGACATAGAATTGCAATGTCAGTTATTATCTCCATGCTAATAACAAGCTTTATATTTGAGCGAGGGTGTGGTCTTATGTCGCCCCCATGGTCTTAGATTCATATGTTTAGTT
>JAAELK010000109.1 GCA_024226935.1 Desulfobacteraceae bacterium | reverse complement strand
TGAAAGTAGCGACACAATAGCAAAATTTTCTCATGGGTGAGAATGGGCTTCAATGACCCGTCGGAACTCATGAGGAGATTTTGCGGTGAAGCTGAGAAATCTTTTTAGGAAAAGGCGACAACTTGCTTGACACACACCGTAAATGACTTACTGTCGTCGATCCCAGCAAGTTGTAATGCATCATCAATCTTCGAACTGGTCGGATGCGCATCACCCACTCGCATGTCATATGCCCCAACAATTGGGCCGAAAACGCGACGAGCTTTATCAACTCCAATTTTCTGGGCCAGAACATCCTCAAGAAGCTTATTCGAGCCAAGCTTTTCTTTATTGGGATGCGTTGAAAGTTTACGGAGTTCACGTACATTAAGTCGATCAGAAAAGACACGAACGAGTTCTTTAGCCAATCTCAACAATGATGCTTGATCCTTGCTTGCGAAACGGGATATTTGCTTCATAGCTGCGGGGTAATCTACGGTGTGAGAAAAAATAGAAACATTGAATTCTTGATAAAATCCGCCCTCAAGCATGTCCACAACCTTGAAAAGGAGCTTTTCAGCAGCATGAGTAGGTGCTGGTTGAGCTTTCACTTGTGAGGCTAATAGCTCAATAGAAACCTTTCCATCAGGGACAACGTTATGGGCCGACCAAATATGTTGCTCCCATGCTGAAAGGCGAGCAACATCATAGGCGTAAACAGTGATTAAATCCGAAGGGTTGATTCCGAAATGGGTTGAATACCCGGATGTGGATTGAATACCACCTGTTTCTGCCGTATACCACTTAAGAGAGAAGCCCCGAAGACCGAGAAACTCACTAACTATACTTGAACGAAACCACAGCCATCTGCCAATATCTTCATTATTTAAATCGGTAGATGCCATGCGCGTCCCGTCAGTCTCCACTATAAATTGGGGAAGATTTTTATCTGCATCTCCTCTGACGCGCTTGCTTTGTCCTTGGTGCTCTATCCATTCATCACGCCAGAACTCACCTTCTACTCGTGTACCTTCATAGCCACTACGATGCCCCTTCGAGCTTTCATAGTCAGTATTATCATCATTTTCCGGCCCCATTACCGGAGCATCTTCATCCTCATCAACATCAGTTCGCCAAGCCCTGAATGAAGCCCAACTTCCCCCAAAAACATCATTTAGACTACGAATTAATAGTTTGAATTTCCCACCGTCCCTCTGTTCTTGATGATCCTCCAAACTTGCATATTCACTACTTTTAAATGCAACGACATTTTCAACTCTTTGGCGGTAGTAAGAGAGTCGTAGTGATAGGTTTCTTGCCGCCAAATAATCGAGAAGAAACTCTCGCTTAATTTCGATCAGGCGCTGCTCGCCTTTTTCATCAATGACCTCTCTCGCTACTACAACGAAATTCTCTTCTGGCCTTACCCAAGTTGTTCCTTCTTTTATCAGACGAAGCGCAACCACTAAATCAGGGTTTAATATCCACTGACTTCCGCCAACAACCGGTTGGGGATGCTCGAAGACGAGGTGAATTCCGATTGGTTCTTTGTCGTTGTATTAATACTGCTCGATGGATGAGTAGTAACCATCCTCGTAAGCATACGGCTGTGCATTGTGGCTGATTCCAATGCTACTCCAGCCAAGTTGTTCCGCAACTTCCCGGTGCTCAGGAGAGAAGGCAACAGAACCGCATTCAAAGTACTCACCGACGTAGCCAATATTTTTAAGCTCACCTTTCTCGTCATTGATGGATGCTCTCAAGGGAACCCAGGTCGCATTAGAGAAGGATCGGCGTGTCTCTTTTTTTTGTAGAATCCAATCTTGATTCATAGATGTTCACTTTTTATCATCATTTTTTATATTTTTGGTAACCATAACACCAACATCGGGTTCCATTAAACATTTGGTACAAATTCCCCACGAGATATTGCGTAATCAATTGAAAAAATACAAAATTCACGTGTTTGAACCTTCCAGAAAAAAGAGAACAAATTCATTAAATTTTCTGGAAAGTTCAAAATGATATTTACCTTGTTATACCAAAGAGTTATTGAAATTACCATGGGGGATTTACCCTATTTGTTTAATAGAACCCAATGTTAGAAAATTCAGAGTCCAAAACATTCAGCTCTGCTTTTTTAAGAATATCGAGAGTCAAGCTAACTTGCATTATCATTTCCAAAAATGAAAATGAAAAACGGTTTTGCTTTGCATTGGTATCTTAAAGATTTCCTGCATTTATTGACGCATAAAAAAATCATAGAACCACCTGATTTTGCGTCACCATAATACCCACACACATGCTCTTATCCAAAGAGATCCTTAATTTGTTAATCAAATAAACCGCAATGTCCAGTGGAGGGCTGGTTGCCTTACAAAGTGGCGGATTTTGGATCAGTTTGTACAAATTCTTAAATGATGTGAAACGTTAAGAACAGCAAATAGTTTGAGGACATACTTGCCGCAAGTTTTTGCTGTTTAGTGAAACAAATTTCAAAAGTTGTAAAACGAATCCAAGTCCAGAGCGTGTAATGTAACCTGACCAGAACGGGTCTTAGCTATTTTTGTCCATCATTCCCAAATAATGTTGTTCTAAGATTAAGTGTGACCGAGAATTGCTGCCAAACCCGTGATGCCCATTGATTCCTTTCCCTAAATGTGCTTATTATAACTTATTATTTTATAAATTATTAAACCCGTTCATCTTGAGATGATTATTTATGAGTCAGCCGCCGCAATTTACCATCACAACAGCCACAAACATCACAACCCTTTGCCTTAGCGGCAGGCTGGATACAAAAGGAGTTGCCGCCGTCTGGCAACGGGTAACCATTGCCGTTGGGAGGGCAAAAAGCCCAACCCTTATCATCAATCTTGGGGAAGTTGACTATATGGATATGGCTGGAGCCGCCTTTATTTCCCACTTAAAAAACCTGGATCACAACGGCACAGCCAAAGAAAGATCCCAGGTTAATGGTCTGAAATCTGCGTACACCCCCCTGCTCGTCCTGGCAGAAAAAACCGATATCAAACCAGCCATCACAAATCATTTGTCACCCCACAGTTTTGTTGAACAAACAGGAAAAAATGTTGCAGATTTTTTATACGATGCCAAAACTTTTATCAGCTTTATTGGTGAACTTATCTTTGCCATGGTATCAAGCCTGAAAGCCCCGAAAAATATCCGCTGGGGGGAAACCTTTCTTATGGCCGAACGTGCCGGGGTAGATGCCCTGCCCATCGTGGGACTTATCAGCTTCATTGTAGGCCTTGTCATGGCATTCCAGGCAGCTATTCCCATGAAAATGTTCGGAGCAGAACTCTATGTAGCCAATCTCATCGGCATTGCAACCGTCCGGGAACTAGGTCCCCTGATGACGGCCATTGTCCTGGCAGGCCGATCCGCATCGGCCTTTGCCGCAGAGATAGGCACCATGAAAATCAATGAAGAGATCGATGCCTTAACCGTCATGGGTATGGACCCCGTAAAATTTTTGATCCTCCCCCGGGTGATAGCCTTGACCATGGTCACGCCACTTTTGACTATATTTGCCAATCTGGTGGGAATTTTGGGCGGGGCCGTGGTAATACTCTCCCTTGGATATCCCCTTGTAGCCTACTACAACCAGGTAGTCAATTTTGTAACCTGGCAGGATTTTACCGGCGGAATTATCAAATGTTTTGTATTTGGTGTCCTCATCGCCGCCACCGGCTGTATCCGGGGATATCAAACCCAGATGGGATCTTCTGCCGTTGGGCAGTCCACCACCCGGGCAGTTGTCTCATCCATAGTCCTGATCGCCGTATTTGACGGAATTTTTTCTATTATGTATTATTATATGGGCGTATGAAACAAACAGCCATCGAGGTTAAAAATCTGTCTGCTGGTTATAATAATCAGGCCATCATGGAAAACCTGTGCTTTGAGATTCTATCCGGGGAAATTTTTGTTATCCTGGGCGGTTCAGGATGCGGAAAAAGCACGGTATTAAAACATATGATAGGCCTTATTCCTCCGGTGACAGGCAAGATAATCATCCATGGCCAGGATATGGTGACAGCCCAGGGGAAAACCAAAAACAGCCTGCTCCAAAAAATTGGTGTGGCCTTTCAAAATGGAGCCCTGTTCGGATCAATGACCGTTCTGGAAAATGTCATGCTCCCCTTAAAAGAATATACCGATCTTCCCATGGATGCAATTGAGACCATCGCCAGGGTAAAACTTGGCCTTGTGGACCTGGAGCAGGGGGCCTTTCTTTTACCCGATGAATTATCCGGGGGAATGCGCAAAAGAGCGGCCATCGCAAGGGCAATGGCCCTTGATCCTTCCATTCTTTTTTTAGATGAACCCTCTGCAGGCCTTGACCCCCTGACCTCCGCCGGTCTGGACAAACTGATCATGGACCTTCGTGCATCTTTGGGAATCACCTTTGTCATCGTCACCCATGAACTGGAAAGTATTTTAGCCATTGCAGACCGCACCATCATGCTGGAAAAACAAACCAAGGGGATTATTGCCACAGGCCCTCCAAAGCAACTGAAACAGGACAAATCAAACCCCTATGTATATAACTTTTTTAATCGAAACCTGGAACTTCGGAATATAAAAAATGACCCAAAAAGCTAATTTTTTTAAACTAGGTCTCTTTGCCATCATCACCTTTGGCCTTGGTGCTGCCTTTTTAATCGCCCTGGGAGCAGGGCATTTTTTACAAAAAGAAACCCTGGCCGAAACATGTTTTAACGAATCGGTCCAGGGGCTGGATATTGGATCAGAAGTAAAATACCGGGGAGTTAAAATCGGCACGGTCAAAACCATTACCACCCCGACCAAATTTTACAATATTCCATCGGACTATGTATTGGTCATCTTTTCCCTTTCCGATGACTGTTATGTCGGCCAGACGGGAGAAACCCCCAACATTAGAATGAAAAAGGCCATAGCCCAGAACCTGAGTGTCTACCTGGCCTTCAAGGGATTGACGGGAGCTGCCTATCTTGAAACCGATTATGCTGGCCAACGAACCCCCCTTGATATCACCTGGCAGCCGAAAAACCTTTATGTTCCCTCCCAGAAAAGCACCAAGAAACGGTTGGGAGATGCCATAACCCAGATCACCAGCAACCTGTCCGAAGCTAAGTTTGACGGCATGGCAAAAAATATTAAAAAGCTTATTCTAACCCTGAATCAAAAAGCCAGCGCCCTGGACGTGACCCAGATCTCCAACCAGACCAAAGATCTATTAAAGGAAATAAGACAGACCAACAAGACCCTTGCTGCCACCCTGACCTCTGAAAATTTTACCCGACTCATTGCCGACGCCCAGGCCTCATTTACCGGGTTAAAAACCATTATTAACAATGCTAAAGAGCCCCTGGACAATACCTTAAAGGATTTTGAAAAGACCGCAGGCAACACAAAAAAGATCACAACCAAACTTGAAGCCGGTCTTACTAAAAATATTGACACCATGCTCAAGAATCTGGATAAAACCTCAAAAATGCTGAAAAACATGATCTGGCTCAATGCGGACACCGTCCATACAACCATTGAAAATTTTGAAGATACATCGGAAAACTTAAAACAGCTGAGTATTGAATTAAAACGATATCCAGGCCGCCTGCTTTTTGAAAGTCCCCCGAAAAAAAACAGTCCGGAAAAAATCAAGGAGGAAGTCAAAACCGATGAAAACTAAGGGCAAATGGGTTTTAATAATCCTGTCATTATATATCATGGCTGGGTGCGGCAATCTGCGCAATAAATTTCCGGTAAAAAATTTTTACCGGATCCAGGCAAAATCTTATATGGCATCCATGAACACTCCTGGGACAGGGAAAGGCCTTCTTGTAAAAAGCTTTTCAATCTCTCCTGAGTTTGAAACCCAGGCCTTTGTCTATCGACTCAGCCCGACTGAATTCAGCACCGATTTTTATAACGACTTTCTGATATCACCGGCCAGGATGATCACCGATGTATTCCGGGAAGATCTCTGGGACTCTTCTTTTTTTTCCCAGGTCCAAACCCCCACCATCCCGGATATCCGTTTCCAACTAGGGGGTAAAATCATCAATTTTTACGGTGATATCCAGGATATAAAACACCCCCAAGCCGTTGTAACCATCCGGCTGATCCTTGAAAAAAACACGGGTGACGGCTTTTCCCAGGTGATCAATAAAAACTATGAAGCGCAAATCAAATTGGATGCTCCGGAACCAGGAGCATTGGCAATCGGCCTAGGCAAGGGAATCGAGCAGATTCTGAACACATTTTATAGGGATATAACCAAAGCCGGGGTTATCCCCGGACCGGAAAAAGGAAAATAATCGATGAAATTCAGACCCTGCATCGACCTGCGCCGGGGAAAAGTGGTTCAAATTATCGGCGGAACCCTGAAGGATTCAGACAACAAACTTCCCGTCACAAATTTTGAAACCGAAAAATCTGCCTCCCAATATGCCGCCATGTACAAAAAAGACGACCTTTACGGGGGACATATCATCTCCCTTGGCCCCGGGAACACCCAGGCTGCCCTGGCTGCATTAAACGCCTACCCAGAAGGACTGCAGATCGGAGGAGGGATAACACCTGCAAATGCCCAGACTTACCTGAACGCCGGGGCCAGCCATGTGATTGTCACCTCCTATGTATTTTCAGATGGCAAAATCGATCTTAAAAAACTTGATACCCTCGTTCACAGCGTCGGAAAAGAAAACCTGGTACTGGACTTAAGCTGCCGACAAAAAAACGGCAAATTCCGGATTGTTACAGACCGATGGCAAAAATTCACCGATGTGGAGGTCAACCAAGAAACCATCATCCAGCTGGCATCCTATTGTGACCAATTCCTGGTCCATGGGGTTGATGTGGAAGGGATGATGCAGGGAATTGAGATAGAACTTGTGGAACTTCTGGGCCGACATTCCCCCATTCCCGTCACCTATGCCGGTGGGGTCAATAATTTTTCCGACCTTGAAAGGGTTAAAACCCTGGGACAAAACAGGGTGGATCTCACCATCGGTAGTGCTCTGGATATATTCGGGGGAAAAATTTGCTACCGGGATGTAGTCAACTGGCATCGGAAAAACAACTAGTGCTTGAACGAAAACTCACCCATCTGCTGCGTTGCTGCAAAAGTCTGAAATCCTCATGTATAATTTGAATTAAGGATAAGGCAGGGATCAGGACAGGGAATCATCTCATTCTCCCGGGACATCCTTGTCTCTGTCCGAGGTAAATGCTGCTTTTTTGCATCCATGCAAACCACAGCATTTAAATCCGATTCTATCCCTGTCCTGATCCCCATAACCCAAAAAGAATCGGTCAGAATTTAAATTGGTATTATTGAGTTTTTATGAAATTATAATTGTTACTATTGGTATAACGTGGCAGGTAATATCAGATTTTTAAAATTGAACTTCAAAGATTTTCACCATGTTACTTTGTCGAAATAAATTTAGAGAAATGATATGGTTGCGGTGCACAAGGGGGACAATATTCCCAGGCAATCGGGAAAAACAGAGGCGGTTTGACCACAAAAATTCACGCTGTTGTTGATGGGCTTGGCAATCCTCAGTGACTTTTTTAAAAATCTGTATCCAGTGGAGGGCAGAAAAGCGT
>JAAELK010000108.1 GCA_024226935.1 Desulfobacteraceae bacterium | reverse complement strand
GATTCATCCAAACACATGCATCTTAACTCATGGGGACGTTACAAATCATCTCCATCGCTGAAACATAAGGCTTATTGTTAACGTGGAGAGAATAACCGACAGCCAAGATGTTGTCAATTTATGAAAACTGGATCATCGAGGTTCAGGTATAAACAATTTTAAATTATAAAAAAAACGGATGAATTATTGTTTATAATTTGAATCTATTCACAATTTCCTGTAATCCTCCGGCAAAGTTTTTCAGGTCAGAGGCGTTCTGTTTTACTTTGTCACTGCTGGTGTAAAGTTCTTTGCTGAAAAGGTTTACGTTTGCGATATCTTGTGCTATTTCACTGGACACACTTGAACTCTGGGCCACATTTTCATTCACTTCCTGGAGCCCTAAGGATGCCTGGCCCATATTTGTAGATATCTCCGTGGTTGTGGCAGATTGCTCTTCAACTGCCGCGGCTATTGTTTCTACAATTTGATTGATATTTTCAATGATTTTGGAAATCCCTTTAATCTCTTCAATGGTTTCCGAGGTAGAGTTCTGGATACCATTAATACGATTTTTAATGTCATTGGTTGCATCGGCCGTTTGAATAGCCAATTCTTTAATCTCCGATGCAACTACTGCAAATCCTTTTCCGGCTTCTCCTGCCCTGGCAGCCTCAATGGTTGCATTGAGAGCTAAAAGATTGGTCTGTCCGGATATTTCGGAGATAACCTCGGTGACCTTATTGATTGCCGCAGCAGATTTTCCCAGTTCATTCACTTTATTTGTTGCGGTTTCGGCCAGGGCAACAGCCTCCTGGGTGATGGTTCTTCCGTTGCCTGAACTTTTTCCTATTTCGGTAATGGAGGTATTAAGTTCTTCCGAGGCAATAGAAACTGTATTTACATTGGTGGCGGCCTGTTCACAGGTCGCAGCCACTGAATTTATGTTGGCACTCATCTGTTCTGCAGCCGCAGCAACAGATTCCGATTTTTCAGTCATATTGGATGAACCTTCCGACATGGAGCCGGAAAGATTGGTCAAATCATCGGAGGATTTGGTGAGCTGCATTGTAAGCTGCGCAACTTTACCGATCATCTCCTTTAGATTGTTTGTCATGGTATTGGTATCCTTGGCAAGATCACCCAGTTCGTCCTTGGATTTTATATCCACGGTTTTTTGCAGGTTGCCGTCTGCAATTTCTCTGGTGACCTTTGCAAGGGCGGTGATACTCTTGGTCAGATATCTACTGACCAGGACGCCCAGGATGATGGCAATGAAAACAGCGGCAATGGTCAGTATAATAAGAAATGAGCTACCGGTGGTTGTGACCCTGTCGGAGGTAGTCATTGCCTCTGCCATTTCTATCTCTGCTCCCATGACAAGGGTATTTAAATGGTTGGTTATTGTTTCGGCAGATTTATTTAAGGTCTGAACCTTTTCATGTTTGGTATTTTCAAATGCCTTGTAAATTGGTTTCATATAGGTCTGTATCTTTCCAAAGAGTTCCTCAATTCTGGCCATGGCCCCTTTGCTTCGGTTAAAATATTTTATTTTCTGTTCGTAGGTTTCCTTGGAATTTATGGTAATTGCATATTTTATCAATTTTTTATTGTACTTATCCATTCTGGATACCAACTTCATTAAGTTTGGATCCTCAATCTTATAGGAGTTGGTCCATTCCCCCATGAGGCCTTTTTTAGGATCAAGATTTCCCTTAAAAGGAACTATGATATTTACAACATCATTAAGGCTTTTGAACCAGTTTTCATGGTCTTCTCTGAGAACCCTGAGAAATGACGGCAAATCATAGTTTTTACCTTCCAGAGTGACGGAATAACTCAAATATTGATTATGGGCCAGGACAAGTTCATTACAGTTGGCTCTGAAGATTATGCTTTCTTTCAAAAGATTATCCACCTTTGCTAAAATCTCTTTTGAGGCCCGGGGAACTACGATGCTCAGTCTGTTTTGTTTATAAATATTTCCGGCCTTGGATTTTTTAAATTTTTCCGAATTGGTCCCGAGTTTGAGCATACTGATCCACATATCAAATTCATTAAGTCGATCAACGAGAGCTCTATTTTTTTCATCCAGATTATCGGTGGAACTGATATAGTCGGTAGTGGCTTCCTTTATTTTCTCCACCGCTGTCTCGGCTTTCATAACAGCGTATTGGACGGGGACTTTTTCTTTAACTATTGTATCTGCGGACCCGGAAACCATGTTTAAAACGACAACGCCTACCAATCCTGAGAAAAGGACTAAAAAAGCAAGAATTAGAAAGCAGATAGTTAACTTTTTCCCAATGGTTAATTTCATATTCGTATCTCCAAATTTAGGTCCAAACTGTACTTAAAAAGAAGGCGTCCGTTTTTAACTTTTTTGGATGCCTGGATGCACCGACGATTATTAAAATAACTAAATATAGATTAACATGTATGGTATTCTTGACAATAATAATACCAAAGCAAGTATTAATAAGCAACTCCTTAATGTGTGAAAAAGCCCTGTAATTATTGTATTATCTATTTTGAAAATCCTTTGGCAAGGGGAATATAAAAGACCTTTTGATTGTATTTTTCATGGATTGATCTTAATATATTTATTGATAATTGTGTAATGTGAGTTGAGATAAGAATATTGAGAATAAAATTTTGTTCTGGTATATCTGAGTTGTTATCAATAATTTGTAAAAACAGGTGGAAACTATCGCATATATTAATAAACAGATTCTTACGGCTGTAGTGGCTGCAGAGAACGGAGAAATTTTTGAACTGGAAGGTTATGGTGCCGTCGGTATGTCAGCAGATAAGTTAACAAAGCTGATAAAGACAGATACCTGTGACATGCCCCATGGCAGCGAACTCATGATGTTGCCCCATCGTCGCCCCATTGTATTTAATGTCAGTCGTAACCAGTTTGAAGTCATGGAATTTAACCCCTATGACCCAAAAGAAAAAATTTATCCCGTGGGAGTTTTCAATTCTCCGGGATATGTGAATCAACATGTCTGTGCCTATGATGATGCCGGTATTAAGAATCCTTTGCCCCTTTTTTCCTATGGAGCTGTGGGCTTTGGTAAAAACGATTTTCGGTCGGCGGCCATCCTTGTGGACACCGAACCCCGCCAGGATCTGAGGCAAATGCCCCGGGATGGGGTAATCAAGGGAGTAAATCTTCTTAAAACAAAATATCCGGATAACAGGCTTGTGCGCCATCTTGAAACCTGTGCCCTTCAATATGGATGCCCGGCCGGAAAAAATTTTTTCCTGGGACGTTATGAAGCTCCCCTTCCTGCCTCTCTTGTGTGCAATGCCAATTGCATGGGCTGTATCTCTCTTCAGACGGAAAATAATTTATGTGCCTGCCAGGACCGCATTAATTTTATTCCCACCCCCCGGGAAATTGCCCAGGTATCCCTGGAGCATATCTCCCGGGTCAAACGAGCTGTAGTCAGTTTTGGTCAGGGATGCGAGGGGGAGCCTTTGACTGTGGCAAAGGCCATAGTGCCGGCCATTGAAATGATCCGAAAAAAAACAGATGAGGGCACCATCAATCTGAACACCAATGCAAGTCTGCCGGATCATGTAAAAGAGCTTTGTAATGCCGGGCTTGATTCCATGCGGGTGAGCATGAACTCAGTACGAAAAAATTGTTACCAGGCATATTTCAGGCCTAAATCCTATGATTTTTCAGATGTTTTACGCAGTATTGAGATTGCAAAGGAAAAAGAAAAGTTTGTTTCCATCAATTATTTGAATTGCCCGGGATTTACCGATTCAGCAAAAGAGGTGGACGCTCTTGTACAGTTTATCCACACCCACGGTATTGATATGATCCAGTGGCGGAACTTAAATTTTGATCCTAAAAGGTATATCCAGCTCATGGCAGAGGCTGAAGATGGCGGTAAGCCAACGGGTATGACGGTATTGATCAAGCGCTTAAGCCGGGAATTTCCTAAGCTTGTTCACGGATATTTCAATCCCCCAAAGGAAAGTTATGCCAGATAGAAATTTTGGCCGGAAAATTCTTGTTATCGATGAAACCCTCAGGGAAGGCATGCAGTTCCATGGCCTTGTTTTTTCTCTGAAACAGCGGATAAAGATACTTCAATTCCAGGAAGCCCTAGGAATTGATATTTGTCAGATCGGCTATCCTTCTGCCCACCCCTGGGAGGCAAAGACAGTCTCCCAGGTGGCTGCCCACGCAAAAAAAAATGGTTTTAAAATCCGGACTGCTGCCCTGGGTCGTGCCTTCATGGCAGACGCCACAATTGTTTGTGACACCGGTATTGATGATCCCCACTTTCATCTTCAAATTAAAAATACCATTACAGACAAGGCGTTGACACGATTATTCCAGGATCTTGAGACCACCATTAACCTTGTCCGTGCCCGCCGGCCGGGGGCCATGATTTCCATTGCCATGCTGGATATCGGTAAGACAGATCCCAGCCTGTTAATACGATGTGTCAGGGCCTTGAGCCAGGATCTTAAAATAGATATTCTATCTTTACCCGATACTTCCGGCATTATGGCCCCCAACCAGGTCTATGACAGGATTAAAGATCTATCGGGTTCAATTTCGAAGGCTAAACTAGCAATTCATTGCCATAATGATATGGGGATGGCATCGGCCAATTCAATCATGGGAATTCTTGCCGGAGCATCTGTTCTGGAAGTTTCTGCCCTGGGTATCGGGGAACGAAATGGGATTGGTGATCTTTTTACAACTACCAGACAACTTAAGGGCCAGGGCATGAATTTGAGGGTTGATACGGATAACCTGGATCTGTTCAGGCAATATTATGGATACCTTGATACTATTGTTGCGGAACAGACCGGCCATAATCTAATTCAGTATAATACCCCGGTATTCGGGGAGGCTATGGGAACCCATGTGGCAGGAACCCATGCCCAGGGGGAGTTTGGTGCCCTGCCTGAAGAAAATTTTTATTTAAATCTGTTGTGTGGACGACATCTGGTCCAAAAATATCTAAATCTTAATGACATTCCCCATGATGAGAAAAAGCTGCACGAAATCACAACTATCATCAAAACCCTGAGTATCAACTTGGAAAGGTGTCTGGAAAAAGACGAAATCAGGCTCATTGCCATGTCGGTTTGTTAAATTATAAAATCAGCTTGGCTGCCGGTATTAAATTCATTTCCCCGGGTTTCCATATTCTTTTTTTTTAGATAAAATTTGTCTTTAAACCGTTGAAATATAAATAAAAAATATTTGCAAAACAATGGATAATCTGATTTAAATGGCGGGTTGGATACTGGATACACAATAAAATTATCTTGACAAAGCATTAAATTTGGCGCTTTTATAGTTTAAACGAACAAGGTTTATTTAAAATAAACTAACGAGGTATAAATAAATTACCTATATTTGGGTCAGGTTAACGGAACTTGGTGTAAAAACTAAGTTTTTTCAGGTTATCATGGCCTAGATGATTGTTATTGATTATACCAATAATTTAAGGATTGTTAGCTTGAGTATCAATATGAATGGAATTGTTATTATTTGCGGGAATTACGGAAGCGGCAAAACAGAAACTGCAATAAATCTTGCAGCCAAATCCAGGCAAAAGGGGATGGAAGTCAAAATTGCCGATCTGGATCTGGTTAACCCATATTTTAGAACCCGGGAGGTAAGAGTTTACCTTGAAAAACTGGGGGTTGAAGTGGTATTGCCGCCCAAGAAGTATATGCACGCTGATCTGCCCATTCTAACTCCTGCTGTTGCGGGCATGATCCAGCAGCCATCTGAGTTGACCATTCTGGATGCCGGGGGAGATGATGTCGGGGTAACGGTTCTGGCAGCCCTTGGGGATTATTTGAGTCAAAAAAACTGCCAGTTGATTCAGGTTATAAACCCTTTAAGGCCCTTCACTGAAACCATTGAAGGTTGTCTTAAAATAAAAGAAGAAATTGAGACATCTTCCAAGCTTAAGATCACAGGACTTGTCTCCAATGCCAATCTTATTGACGAAACCACACCGGAACACATTTATGACGGATATCGCTTTATAAATGAGGTATCAGATACCACCGGTCTGCCCATTGAATTCATAACAGCTTCATCCCGGATGATACCAGAACTTGATATGGATCGGTTTAATTGCCCGGTGCTGCCCATTGATAGAAAATTGGTGCCACCCTGGAAAAGCATTTGATCTAAATAAGGAGTATTTTTAAAATGGCCTACGAACACATTATTGATTCCGAACGGTGTAAGGGGTGCGGACTCTGTATTAATTTTTGTCCGAAAAAAGTCCTTGAAATCGCCGATGCGGTAAATGAAAAAGGACATTTTCCGGTCTATCAGGCAAGGCCGGAAGATTGTATTCACTGCACCATCTGTTGTATTGTCTGTCCGGATGTTGCTATTTGTATCAACGAAACCCAGACCAGCTAAATAGCTTAAAAGGATAAAAAAATAATGGCAAAAGTATTAATGAAGGGAAATGAGGCAATCGGTGAAGCAGCCATCAGAGCGGGGTGTAAAAATTATTTTGCATATCCTATTACTCCCCAGTCAGAGGTTGCCGAATACCTGGTAAAAAGACTGCCCGAAGAGGGTGGTGTTTTTCTCCAGGGAGAGAGTGAAGTTGCTGTAGGGTACATGATCTTTGGTGCGGCAGGTACCGGAGAACGGGTAATGACCACTTCTTCTTCTCCCGGGATCAGCCTGATGAGTGAAGCTATTTCCTATATTGCTGCAGCCCAATGCCCGTGCGTTTTTGTCAATATCGTGCGGTGTGGTCCAGGGCTTGGAGGCATTTTGCCTGCCCAGGGGGATTATTTTCAGGCCACCAAGGGCGGAGGACATGGGGATTATAGATTGTTGGTTCTGGCGCCGGATGGAGTCCAGGAAGCCGTTGAAATGACCATGCAGGCATTTACCCTGGCTGAAAAATACCGGGGACCGGTTATGATTTTGGGTGATGGTCTTATCGGGCAGATGATGGAACCGGTAGAGTTTCCTGAAGATCTGGCAACAGAGCCTATTAATAACGATGACTGGGCTACCAATGGAATGTCAACCAGGAAGAGTAAGAAGAGAAATCTGGTAAAATCTCTTTTTCTGGATCCCACGGATCTCAATAATCACAACCTGGCCCTTAAAGCAAAATATGATCAAATGGGGCGGGAAGATATCCAGTTTGAAGCCTATAATACAGATACAGATTATCAGGTGTTGATTACAAGCTATGGTACCATGAGCCGCGTATGTAGAACTGCCATCGATTCTTTAAAAGAGGAAGGAATTGAGGTGGCCATGTTAAGGCCGAAAACTCTCTTTCCTTTTCCCGAAGCTGCAATTTATGATGCTGCTACCAAAGATAGTTGTAAAACCGTCATCAGTATTGAACTGAGTATGGGACAGATGGTGGAAGATGTCGAACGGTGTGTAAAGGGCCAGCGGCCCGTTGAATTTTATGGCGAATGCGGAGGCGATATTCCGTCACCGGAAAAAATCATCGACATCATTAAAGGAATAATATAGGAGCTAAATAATGGGAAAAGCATTTTCTAAGCCAACCGTGCTCAATGACACCATGACACATTATTGTCCGGGGTGTACCCACGGTATTGTACACAGGCTTGTTGCAGAAGCCATAGATGAACTTGGCCTCCAGGAAAGAACCGTTGGTGTTGCCCCTGTGGGTTGTGCGGTCCTGGCATATAATTATTTTGATTGTGATTTCCAGGAAGCTGCCCATGGACGGGCGCCTGCCATGGCCACTGGAATCAAACGGGTTCGGCCGGACCTGATTGTCTTTACTTACCAGGGAGACGGAGACCTTGCCAGTATCGGCATGGGGGAGATCATCCATGCCGCCAATCGTGGTGAAAAATTTACCACGATATTTATCAATAATGCCATTTATGGTATGACCGGCGGACAGATGGCTCCCACCACACTGCCGGGACAGCGTGCAACCACGGCTCCCATGGGAAGGGATACAGATGCCACAGGAATGCCCATCAAAATGTCCAATCTTTTGGGAGGACTTGTTACTCCGGCCTATGTTACCCGCCAGGCGGTTTTAAAACCCCAGCAGATAAATAAAACAAAAAAAGCCATTAAACAGGCATTTCAATACCAGGTGGAAAACAAATGTTTCAGCTTTGTGGAAGTGATTTCCACCTGTCCGACCAATTGGGGGCTTACCCCCGTGGATTCATTGAAATGGGCAGAAGAAAATTTGTTGCCTTACTATGAACTGGGCGATATTAAAACCCCTGAATAGGATGAAAAATTTTAACACTATATAGTTGTTTTTGGAGAAACCAATGCAAACAGAAATAAAATTTGCAGGATTTGGTGGCCAGGGAATCTTACTGAGCGCCAAACTTCTGGCCTATGCCGCAATGAAACAGGGATCCTTTGTTGCCTGGGTACCTTCCTATGGGCCGGAAATGCGCGGAGGAACCGCCTATTGTACCGTGGTCATCAGTGATAAGCTGATAGGCTCTCCCATTATTAAAAACCCCACCCATCTGGTGGCAATGAACCGGCCTTCCCTGGAAACATTTGTCGATGATGTTAAACCGGGAGGGATTGTTTTCATAAATAGTTCTCTTATTCCTGTCAGAAGTAATCGGGAAGATATTATAGAACTTGTGGTGCCCATCAATGAGATTGCCGCCGATGCCGGGAGTGTCCGGGCTGCCAACATTGTTGCCCTGGCAGCTTTTAATGCAAAAGCCAAGCTGGTTGACCCGGAGTTGTTAAAACAATGTGTCAAAGATGAGTTTGCCGCCAAAGCAAAGATCATTCCTTTGAACATGAAGGCATTTGATGAAGGTATGAACTTCGTAGAAAATAACTAGGATTACCGCGTAAAAGGGGAGGACAAGATGATCAGATGTGAAATATCGCTTTTTCTGAAAAACGTACCCGGTGAATTGGGAAAACTCACAGCTTTTTTGGGTGATGCTGGTATCAATATTGATGCCATCACCATTCAGGATGCATCTGCCTATGTCCAGAACCTGTTTGAAGCCCGGGGCAAATCTTTGAAACGGCTGGCATCATCTGCCAGCTATACTTCCATGAGGCGGGATTCCGCTGAATTTGCCCTGGTACGCCTTTTAACCGATGATTCAGATGGGGCTATTTCCATCCTAAGAGAAAATGACTATCTGTTTGACTCAAATGATGTGATGGCCATTGATATCACCAATAAACCCGGAGAATTTGCCAAATTGACAAAGAAACTCGGGGAAGAAAAAATTAATATCAATTACGTTTACGGCTCGGTATCCGATTCCGATGGTAAATGCCTCTTTGTTTTTTGCCCCGAAGATTTAGCCCATGCCGAGGCCATATTTGAAGGCAAGTAATACTAGTATATAAATAAAGTTCATGGAGCGGGCATCTTTTCCTATCTAAAGGGATGCCTGCTTCTTCTGCTCGATTTCAGGCTTTTTTAAAAGAAAACATATGTTTTCAATTCCATTCTCTGTTCTTTTTTTTCTAAAAGATATCCGGTGAAATGATAAATCGTTTAGCCACAATGCTTCACAATTTTTGCTCAATGTATTATGTTCCCGATCTTAAGCCAAGGTTGGTATATCTGTTGGATCATAATATGTTAACAGGATACAAACAAATATTTGCATTTGAATTCAAAAAATGCGATTCAGTTGATTCAACTAAATTTTATTGGAGTATATACTTGATCCTCTTTAAGAAAGCCGGAAAAAATAACACGGATGATGTGTTGAATTGTGTCAAAGATAAAGGAAATGAACTTGGAATTAAAACTTTAGTTCTTGCTACAACAAATGGAGTAACTGCACAACGAGCGGCAGAAATATTGGATGATTTTAATATTGTAGCCGTAACACATTATACAGGGCTGACAAAACCAAATTTTCAGGAATTGTCAGAAAGTAAAAGAAAACAGCTTGAAGCATCAAATGTAAAAGTATTAACTTCCAGTCATACTTTTTGTGGAATCGGCAGGGCTGTCAGGCTCAGATTTAATACATACCAGGTTGATGAGATAATAGGGGAAACACTTAAACTATTCGGGGCTGGAACAAAAGTAGCTGTCGAAGTAAGTCTTATGGCTGCCGATGCCGGATTGATCAATACCGGAGAAAGTGTGATCTGTGTTGGTGGAACCGGAACGGGGGCTGATACAGCATTAGTATTGCGTGCAGTAAATACCCTTGATTTTTTTAAATTAAAGATTCGTGAAATATTGTGTAAGCCAATGCTTTATTAATAATATTCCTGACCGCCAGGTTTTTGAGGCAAACTTTTTCGGATCTAAAATTTGGGGGATGAAGATTATCTTGTAAAATATTTGTTAAGGAGGAACACCATGAAAATTGAATTTTTACTCAAAATCGGCGGAGTATATAATCTCTTGTGTGCTTTGCTTCACCTGGTATTTCCCAAAATGTTTGGATGGAAAGAGATACTTCTGCTGCTTCCCGGTGATAAACGTCCTTTTCTTGAACAGCCATTGTATATTATGAACTGGTGCATGGGTATTTTCTGGATAATATTTGCTTATATTTGCTTTGTACATAGTTCGGACCTTTTAAAACCAGGGATTGGAAGAACCCTGCTTGTTTCGATGGTGACATTCTGGATTATTCGAATTTTTGTGCTTCAACCTGTATATATCGGGCTTTGTGCCCCCATATCCTGGCAGATGATTGGTTTTTTTATGGTTGGACTTATTCTTTTTGCAGTCCCATTGATTAAATCACTTAGATCGCATCAATAAAATAATTATGGCTGACAATATTAATTTCAGATAAAAAAGATGAACTAATATGACCCCGGCAATAGAGATTGTCAAAACAGCAAAGATAAACTTTCATCTCCATGAATATAATCATGATCCCGGAGCAGATTCATATGGAAAAGAAGCTGCAATAAGATTGGGAATAGATTCAACCAGGGTTTTTAAAACCTTGGTAGTTGCCCTTGATGGTAAAAATTTAGCTGTTGGCGTCTTACCTGTTTCAACCCAGCTTAACTTAAAACTTTACGCAAAAGCTGTTGGAATAAAGAAAGTGACCATGGCGGATAGGAAAGTTGTGGAGAGAACAACGGGATATTTATTGGGCGGTATCAGCCCCCTTGGCCAAAAAAAGAGATTAACCACAATAATCGATAATTGTGCAAAACATTTTAAGACAATCTATGTAAGTGGCGGTCGCAGGGGCTTGGAAATTGAATTATCTCCGGATGATCTATGCTTATTAACGGGTGGTAAATTCAGGGTGATCGGCAACTAAAAAACTCTTAATAAAAGAGAATCCAAGTCAATAATCTTATTTTCTAAGCTTTTAAAGGAGGATGTATGATGAAGATCAGGGAACCCAAAAAAAATCAGTAGTGTCCGGTTAGCTTATTGCATATAAAGCCACCGAATTTATTTAGAATATTGTCATTTTTTTATTGACAAATGTGCGTAAAAATTTTGCGCGCCTTGAAAACCACACTTTCAAGGAGTCCCAAAATGGCGCATAT